>CANFSB010000006.1 GCA_947449495.1 Pseudomonadota bacterium | reverse complement strand
GATTTTGGCGGTGCAGTCAGTGTGGCTGGCAAGGATGTAAGCCTGCGCGATGTCGGCGCACTGGCACTGGGGGCGTCCACAGTGACAGGCAACGCCGTCCTGGTAGTGGGCGGCGCACTGACTCAAACCGGCGCGCTGACCGTGGCAGGCACGACGGGTGTTACAGCAACAGGTCAGGACGTGCTGCTGGGCAATGGCGCCAACGACTTTGGTGGTGCGGTCAGCATCACTGGGCGGGATGTGACCCTGCGCGATGCCACCGCTTTGCTATTGGGTACCAACTCCGTCATCGGTACAGCCACGTTGACGAGTGGTGGGGCCCTGACTCAATCCGGTGCGCTGGTTGTCACGGGCAACACCACCCTCAACGCTGTCGGCCAGGATGTCACGCTCACCAATGCGGGCAACGACTTTGGCGGTTCTGTCAGCGTTGCTGGCAAGTCCGTCGGGCTGCGCGATGTGAACGCGCTGGTCCTGGGCGCTTCAACTATCAGTGGCGATGCCACGATCGCGACCGCTGGTGCAGTGACGCAAACCGGCGCTGTGACGGTGGCCGGTGCCACGGATATCACAGCGACTAATCAAGATGTAACGCTATCCAATGCGGCCAATGATTTTGGTGCAGCGGTCAGTGTTGCTGCCAAAGATGTGAGTTTGCGCGACGCCACGGCCCTGTCGCTGGGCAGCTCCACAATCACCGGCAATGCCGCTTTGGTAGCAGGCGGCGCGGTAACGCAAACCGGTGCGCTGTCAGTTGCAGGCACCACAGGCATTACCGCGCTGGGTCAGGATGTGACGCTTGCGCTGGCGGGCAATGAGTTCGGTGGCGTGGTCAATCTCATGGCTAGAGACGTGACCCTGCGTGATGCCGGTGCGCTGAGTCTGGGTGCCTCAACGATCACCGGCAATGCCGCATTGACCGTTGCCGGTGCGCTAACACAGACCGGTGCTCTCGCCGTTACTGGCACCACTGGGATCTCTGCAACTGGATACGACGTAACACTCGACACCGTCGGTAACGACTTCGGTGGTGCGGTTAGTGCCAATGCCAACGTCCTGCGCTTGCGTGATGCCAATGCGTTGACGCTGGGCGCTACCAACGCTACAAGCAATGCCACTGTGGTGGCCGGCGGAGCGGTGACGCAAAGCGCTGCAATGACGGTAGCCGGCAATACCAGCGTCACTGCCACGGGTCAGGACATCACGCTGGCCAATGTGGGTAACGACTTTATTGGCACAGTGGCTGCCGCAGGCAACAACATCAGCCTGCGTGATGCCAATGGGCTTGCACTGGGTGCTACGAGCGCTGCCGGCAACCTGACATTGGTGGCTGGTGGCTCTGTGACGCAGAGCGCAGCCATAACCACAACAGGCACCACTGTTGTCACGGCTGCGGGCCAAGACGTCACCCTTGCCAATGCAGAGAACGATTTCGGTGCTGCAGTCAGCGTCAGCGCCAAAGATCTAGCGCTGCGTGACAGCAATGCATTGACCCTGGGCCTCTCGGCTGTAACAGGCAATCTAGCACTGCAGTCCGCTGGCCCGCTGACGCAGACCGCCCAGCTCACTGTTGCCGGCACCAGTATGTTGAACTCGGGTGCCGCAGACCTGCTGCTCGACAATGCCGGCAATGACTTCCAGGGCAGCGTCTCTGCCGTGGGTGGCGCTGTGTCGCTGCGCGATGCCACCGCGCTTACTGTGAGCTCACTGGCTTCTGCGCCAAACAAGTCTGTCACCTTGCGCGCCGGCGGCTTATTGAGTCTGCCGGCGACCGCAATCAACACCGGATCAGCGGATCTGACCCTATCCAGCGGCACCATTTTGCTGACCACCACTGCGTTGTCGGGCAACGCTGTATCACTGAGTGGCAGCACAGGCATTAGCCTGGGCAATAGCGTCAGCGCCGGCTCAACCTTGCGACTAACCAGTGCCGATGCTGCGATCAGTCAGTCCGGCGGTTCGATCACTGCAGTGGGCGCCACAACGATCAGTGCCGGGACCGGTACGGTCACCTTGGCCTCTGCAGGCAATGATTTTGGCGGCGCCGTTGCGGTTACTGCGCGCGATCTTAATTTGCGCGATGCCAACGCCCTGACGCTGGGCTCAAGCACACTGTCAGGTAACACCACGCTTGCCGCAGGGGGTGCCATCACTCAAACCGGCGCCCTGATGATTGCCGGCACCACTGCAGTGAGTGCCGCGGGGCAGGATGTGGCACTGAACAGTGCTGGCAATGATTTTGCGGGTGCGATCAGTATTGTTGGCAAAGATGTCAGCCTGCGCGACGCCAACGCCTTGGCACTCGGTGCGTCGGCGATCGGCGGCAATCTGACCTTGGCCTCAGGCGGTGCGTTGACTCAGGCCGGTGCCCTGACGGTCGCCGGAACAACGGCGATCAGCTCGGCAGGTCAGAACGTCACCCTCGATAACGCAGGCAACGACTTCAATGGCGCGCTGGGCGTTGCTGGCAAGGACGTGTCCTTGCGCGATGCCAACGGACTGACGCTCTCTGCAAGTTCAGTCACCGGCACACTGGGCGTGTTGACCGGCGGTGCAGTCACGCAGAGCGGCGCTCTCAGCGTCGCCGGCACCACAGCCGTCAACGCGGCTGGGCAGAACATCACACTCGACAATGCCGCCAACGAGTTCGTTGGCGCGTTGTCGGTCAATGGCAAGGATGTCAGCCTGCGCGATGCCACGGCGCTAACGCTTGGTGCATCCACGATCAGCGGCGCAGCCACATTGACCAGCGGCAGTGCACTGACGCAGACGGGCGCATTGACGGTCAACGGAACCACTACAGTCAACGCGACCGGTCAGTCTGTCACTCTTGATAACGCCAACAATAAGTTTGTCGGTGCGTTGGCTATTACTGCAAAGGACGCAAGCTTGCGCGATGCCACGGCGATGGTGCTGGGCGCCAGCGTACTCAGCGGCAACGCCAACATCACCACCGGCGGCGCATTGACCCAGAGCGGCGATCTGACCGTGGCCGGTACCACGACGATCAACGCCGCAGGCAACACCGTAACGCTAGACAGTGCCGGTAACGATTTCACAGGTGCTGTGAGTCTGTCGGCCAAGGATGCGACAGTGCGTGATGCTACGGCGCTGGTGCTGGGCGCATCGACGCTGACTGGTGCCACCACGGTGACAGCAGGTGGGCCGCTGACGCAGAGTGGTGCGCTGTCAGTCGCGGGTCCCGCAACGCTTATAGCAACCGGCGACATCACCCTCGATAACGCTGCAAACGATTTCCAAGGTGCAGTTGGCGCCACGGGCGCTGCTATTGCCTTGCGCGATGCCAACGCGTTGTCTGTCAGCGCGATTACCAACGGCACAAACAAAGCCGTCACGTTGCGTGCGGGCGGTCTGCTGTCGTTACCGGTCCAATCGTTGAACACTGGCACAGCAGATCTCACCCTGGCCAGCGGCGCAGCACTGGTCACTACGGGCGCAATGACGGGCGCCAATATTGCGTTGACGGGTGCCAGCGGAATCACCCTTGCACACGATATGAGCACCACCGGTACGCTGGGTCTGACGACCACCAATGCCGTGGTCAATCAGACGGCAGGCAGTTTGCGCATCACTGGTGCCAGCACCGTGGCGGCAGGCACTGGTGCCGTCACACTGGCCAACGTCGGTAATGATTTTGTGGGCGCGGTCGGTGTAACCGGTTCAACCCTGAATCTGCGCGATGCCAGCACACTGGTGCTGGGCCCGACAGCGCTGTCTGGCAGCACCAACATCACAGCAGTCGGACCGATAACACAGACAGCTGCCATGACTGTGGCGGGCACCACCACCGTCACCGCGACCGGCCAGATCATCACGCTAAACAATACAGGTAACGATTTTGGTGGTGCAGTGACTGCCACGGGCAGTGCGGTGGCATTGGCCGACAAGAACGCCCTCACAGCCACGGTCAATTCAACCGATGCCAGTTTCGTTACCGGGGGACCGTTGGTGCTGACCGTGTTTAATCAGGCCGGGCAGGATAAGGCTGGCCTGGGACGGGTGGATATCGATACCGCAGGTAACACCCTGACTTGGACACAAAACGGCTACAGCGGGCGCACGCTCAACAACAATAACGTCGGCACAGTGCTGACGGTCTCGGGCGCCGCGGGTCGGGCGTTCAAGCTGTCGCCACTGACCGCAGTGGTCAACTTCTATCCCTACAGTCCCTACGAAACCCGCTTCCGCGGCATGATCGACACCACCAACATGGCGATGCTCTACAACGGCGTCGCGTGGGGCACAGTGTTGGCCGCCGAAAGCAGTCAACTAGGTGGCGGCGCAGTGCAAGCCTGGTTGGCTGGCCTGAGCAGCGCGTACAGCGGCATGTTGGCCGGCAGCTACGACGCCACAGGCGGTTCGGCTTTGCTGGGGGTTGATGGTCTGCCCCAGGCCCAAGGACAGAACAGCGTTGAGGCCTTGATGAGTCATTCCGCGCTGGCCAGTTGCGGGTCCAGCGGCGAAATGACCTCGACCGCGCCGTGTGCCGCGGGACCGTAAACGCCAGGTCACCCCGAAGGCTGCTTCTTGGGTTAAGGTAGCCACTGCGCGGACGTGGCGGAATTGGTAGACGCAGCAGACTTCAATTGGAGTGCCCGGGGGGAAATCCCCGGAGTAGAACCGCTCAAAGTCGGGGAAAGCCGGAGTTAAGCACCGGCCAATCCCGAGCCAAGCCCGCAGCGCGGGAAGGTGTAGAGACTGGACGGGCGGCACCTAACGTTTTCCTCACGGAAACCACGGTGAAGGGACAGTCCAGACCACGAACGCCGGGCAAACCGGCGGCGGCGCAAGCCGAAGTGGTACGAAAATCTGCCTCCTTAGTGATTGCGGGTTCGATTCCCGCCGTCCGCACCAGAGTGAGCACCGCTTATCAGGCCGGGAAGGCGAGGGGCGAGGGTCTGTGCTGGAAGTCAGTGGATTGCATCTGTGGCGCGGCGATCGCCATGTGCTCAAAGGCGTGTCACTGCGGCTGCAGGCCGGCGAGGCATTACAGATGCTATGGCCCAACGGCGTGGGCAAAACCTCTCTGCTTCGCGTGGTGGCCGGCCTGTTGCCTGCAGAGTCCGGCTCTGTGCAATGGAATGGCCAATCCACCACCACCCATGTTGAGGCCTTTGCACACGATTTGGCCTATTTGGGTCACGACCTGGCGCTCAAAGCAGACCTGACAGTGGCCGAAAATCTGCGCTACGCGCTGGGTCTGCGCCGCGCATGGAATGCGGGCCTCGTGCGTACCACCCTACAACAGCTTGGCATCGACCCACTGGCAGACCGGCTGGTACGGCAGCTGTCGGCCGGACAGCAACGACGCGTGGCGCTGGCACGGCTGACGCTGTGGGATGCGCGGCTGTGGCTGCTGGATGAACCGGCAGCCAATCTGGATGCAACAGGACAGGCACAGGTGGTGGCAGTCATCGAGCAACACTTGGCCGTTGGGGGCTGTGTGCTGCTCTCTACGCATCAGGCCTTGCCGGTGCAGCAGGGCATCAACCGGCTTTGGCACCTGCCGCAGGAAACAGCATGACCTCAAGACCCTCGCTGTATGCCGCGGCACTGTTGATCCTGCAGCGCGATCTGCGTTTGGCAGTGCGTCGGCCGGGAGAGTGGTTGCAGCCAGTGGCATTTTTTATCTGTGTGACGTTGCTGTTCCCACTGGCCTTGGATCCGGCACCCGAGCGGTTGCGGCAGTTGGCGCCGGCAGCCCTGTGGATTGCTGCCCTGTTGTCATCGGTGTTGGCTATCGACTTTCTCTTTCGCGAAGACGGCCGCGATGGAACGCTCGAGCAATTCGCCCTGTCGGGTCAGTCGTTCACCGGCTTGGTTCTGGCCAAGACGCTCACGCACTGGCTGTTGACCGGCTTACCCCTGGCGGTTGCGGCGCCGCTGGCCGCTGTGGCGCTGGGCGCACCCACAGCCGCAATACCCGGCGTATTGCTGGCCCTGCTGCTGGGCAGCATCAGCCTAAGTTTGCTCGGTTCCATCGGCGCGGGCCTTACGCTGGGGCTGCGTCGCGGCGGCACGCTGGTCTCCCTGATCGTCTTGCCGCTGGCGATTCCTGCGTTGGTGTTCGGTGCGCAGGCTACCGACTTGGCTATCCGCAGCGAGCCGGCTGCGGCGCCGTTGTATTTACTGGCCGCATTGGCTGTATTGGGGCTCACCTTGGCGCCGGTTGCGTCTGCTGCGGCAGTGCGCATCGGCCTGGAGTAAAGTTGTCGCCATGAATTGGGTTTGGTTCCACCGCTTTGGCTCACCACCGTATTTTTATGCTGTGGCCGGTCGTATTGTTCCCTGGCTGGCTTGGCCGGCTGGCCTGCTGATTGTTGCCGGACTGTACGGCGGCGTGGTGATGGCGCCACCCGATTATCAGCAGAGCGATGCAGCCCGCATCATGTATGTGCACGTTCCGGCCGCCTATGTGGGTCTGATGTCCTACACGGTGATGGCCATCAGTGCAGCCATCGGTCTGGTATGGCGCCTGAAGGTGTGCCATGCGGTTGCTGCGGCCTGCGCACCCATTGGTGCCAGCTTCACTGCGGTGTGTTTAATCACTGGCATGTTGTGGGGCCAGCCCATGTGGGGCGCCTGGTGGGTCTGGGATCCTCGACTGGTGTCAATGCTGGTGTTGTTGTTCTTTTTTATCGGCTATATGGGTTTGCGCGGCGCCATCGATGACGTGCAGCGTGCAGATCGCGCCAGCGCAGTGCTGGCCAGCGTGGGCATCATCAACGTGCCCATCGTGCATTACTCGGTGGTCTGGTGGAACTCCTTGCATCAAGGTGCCAGCCTCATCCGCAAAGGTGGCCCGGCTATGCCGGCCTCGATGTGGGTGCCGTTGGTGCTGGTCATCTTCGGGTTCACGTTCTATTTCTATGCAGTGATGTTAGTGCGCGCCCGGGCCGAAGTGCTTCGTCGCGATCGCGGCGGCAGCTGGGTGCGCGAATTGCTGACGGCGCCGGAGCAGCCCAAATGAGCCAGTTTCTCTACATGAGTGGCTACGCTGCCTATGTATGGCCGTCCATTGGACTGACCTTGGCCTTGCTGGTGTTTAACATCTTGTGGGCCCGGCAACTGACACGTGATGCGCAGGCCGAAGCGCGTCGTCGCATCGCCAGCGAGGACGCATCATGATTGCTCGCCGCCGTCGGTTGGTGCTGGTGCTGGGCATCGTCGCCGGTGTTGCTGTTGCCGGTGGCTTGGCACTGCAGGCCTTTCGCAGCAACGTCACGTTCTTCTTCGATCCCACGCAGGTTGCAGCCGGTGAGGTCAAGCCAGGGCAGCGATTTCGGCTCGGCGGTATGGTCAAAGAAGGCAGCTTGATACGTCAGGCCGGCGAACTGGAAGTGCGCTTTGCCGTGACGGACTTCAAGCGCGAGGTGCCGGTGGTCTATCGCAATGTGTTGCCGGATCTGTTCCGTGAAGGAGCGGGCGTGGTGGCACACGGTCGTATGCAGGCTGATGGCAGTTTCCTGGCCGATGAAGTGCTGGCCAAGCACGATGAAAAATACATGCCCCCCGAAGTAGCACGCTCGCTCAAGAAGGGCGAAACACGCTCAGGAATGTGAATGACACCCGAAATTGGACATTACGCACTGGTGCTGGCGCTGCTGCTGGCCGCTGCGCAGGCTTTGTTTGGTCTGCTGGGCCCGGTGCTTGCCCAACAGCGCTATGTGCAAGCGGTGCCGTTTGCCGTAGCAGGTCAGTTCGTTTTCACCGTGCTGGCTATGGCCTGTCTGGTCAACGCCTTCGTGCAGATGGATTTCTCGGTGCGCTATGTTGCCGAAAACGCCAACAGCGCGTTGCCGCTGTTCTTTAGGGTGGCAGCCGTGTGGGGTGCACACGAAGGCTCGTTGCTGCTGTGGATCTTGGTGCTGTCTGTGTGGACCGTTGCAGTCACCTTGCGCTCGCGCGCACTGCCGCAGCGATTTATGGCGCGCGTGCTGGGCATCATGGGCTTGTTGAGCGTCGGCTTTTTAATCTTCACACTTGCAACATCTAATCCATTTCTGCGGTTGGATCCGGCGGCACCTGATGGTCGCGATCTCAATCCTGTTTTGCAGGACTTTGCGCTGGCCATCCATCCGCCGATGCTCTACACCGGCTATGTAGGTTTGTCGGTAGCGTTTGCGTTTGCCTGTGCTGCGATGATCGAAGGTCAACTTGATCAGGCGTGGGCGCGCTGGACCCGGCCTTGGACCACATTGGCTTGGGCCTTTCTCACTGCCGGCATCGCACTGGGCAGTTGGTGGGCCTATTACGAGTTGGGTTGGGGCGGTTTCTGGTTCTGGGATCCGGTCGAGAACGCCTCCTTCATGCCATGGCTGGTCGCCACTGCACTTATTCATTCTCTGGCGGTTACCGATAAGCGTGGCTTGTTTAAAAGCTGGACGTTGCTGTTGGCAATCACAGGCTTTTCATTGAGTCTGCTGGGCACCTTTCTGGTGCGTTCGGGCGTGCTGGTCTCGGTGCATTCATTTGCGGCAGATCCAGCGCGCGGTATTTTTATTCTGGCTTTCCTGGTCATCGTCATCGGCGGCGCACTGACGCTCTATGCCTGGCGTGCACCGCTGCTGCGCTCTAATGCGGGCTTTGAGCTGACATCGCGAGAAAGCTTTCTGCTTTTCAACAACATCTTGCTGGTGATCGCTGCTGCGGTGATTTTTGGCGGCACTATGGCGCCGATGATCTCAGACGCGCTGGGCCAGGGCGCGCTGTCGGTGGGCCCGCAATATTTCAACCCAAGCTTCCTGGTGCCGGCGTTGCCGCTGCTGGCATTGGTATCTGTTGGTATGCATGCCAGCTGGAAGCGCGGCAATCTGTCACGCACACAGCGCCCGGTATTGGCCACTTTGGTGCTGGCTGTTGCGCTCGCGCTGGCGGTGTGGCTGGGTGCTTATGGCACCGGCAGCCTGATGTTGCCAGTGGGTTTGGGATTAGGCGTGTGGATCATCCTGTCCTCGTTGGTCGATCCCATCGACCGTCTACGCCGCGGCCTGAGTCTGTCCGCAGGTGTATTGGGAATGAGCGTTGCACATATCGGTCTGGGCTTGCTCACGCTGGGCATTGCGGTGGTGCAGACGGCCAGCATTGAGCGCGACTCCGCACTGGTCGTTGGTCAACGCGCACAGTTAGGTGCTTACAGCTTTCGCTTTGATGGCGTGGAGCCGGCGGAAGGCGCTAACTTCAACGCCACTCAAGCCAAGGTCACCGTGCAACGTGACGGTGCTGATGTGGCGGTGCTCCAGCCGCAAAAGCGCAATTACTGGGTGCAGCGCAACGCGATGACCGAAGCCGCCATTAAGACCCAGTGGAACCAGGACTTGTTTGTGGCGATGGGCGAGGACGTAGGCAAGGGCGCTTGGAGCCTGCGCATGCAAGTACGGCCGCTGATTCAGTTTGTCTGGTTCGGCGCAATCATCATGATGCTCGGCGGCATCATCGCCGGCTTGGACAGGCGTTATCGGCAGCTCAAGCCCATTGCCGAACAAGAACCCAACACTGTGGGTATTGCAGCCGAGGCTCGTACTGCATGAGTCGAGTCAATCGGTTTCTGCTGCCGCTGGGTGGCTTTGCGCTGCTGGTGCTCTTGCTTGTGGTCGGCCTTAAGCAAGCACCCGATAAAGGTATCATCGTCTCGCCGCTGGTTGGCAAGCCTGCGCCTGCACTGGTGTTGCCGACGCTTATGGATCCTTCCGTAACCATCGATGCTGCCCAGCGATACAAGGGCCAGTGGTACCTGCTCAACGTATGGGGTACCTGGTGTGTTGAATGTCGCTATGAGCATCCAGCACTGCTCGAACTGCAAAAGACCGCTGGCATTCCAATTCTTGGCATGGACTGGCGCGACGATGAGGCCACCGCACAGCAGTGGCTCAAAGAGCTGGGCAACCCTTATGACCAAGTGGTAAGTGACAAAGAAGGTCGCGTAGCACTTGCTTGGGGTGTCTATGGCGCTCCCGAGACCTATCTGATCAATCCCGAAGGAGTCATCGTAACCAAACGCGTTGGTTCCATGACGCCAGCGATATGGGAAAAACAGTTTCTGCCTTTGATGGAGCAGCGCAAGTGAGTGGCATGTCGTCCCGTTTTGCGCTAGCCGTGCTGCTGCTTGGCTTTGCCTCTTTGGCCGTAGCAGTAGACAAATTCGAGCCGCTGCCAGATGCCACACAGCAGCAACGCTACCTGGGGCTGACTCACGAGCTGCGCTGTGTGCAGTGCCAGAACGAAACCATTGCCGATTCGCCGGTGGAGGTGGCCGCAGATTTGCGCCGCGAAGTACGCGAAGCCATACAAGCCGGCAAGACAGACACTGAAATTCGCGACGGTCTGGTCTCACGGTATGGCGAGTTCATCTTGTTTAAGCCGCGCTGGTCGGCTCGCAATGCGCTGTTGTGGTTGGCTCCGGGATTGATGCTGCTGGTCGGATTAGTTGTAGGTTTTAATATCGTGCGACGCCGTGCGCAGTTGCTGCCTGTCGATGACAGCGTGGTAGAGGAAGAGGAGCGCACATGAGCACGTTTGTGATGATTGCGGTGCTGCTGGCCTTGATCGCTGCAGCATTCATCGCCGTGCCATTGCTGCGCAAATCTTCGCAGACGGGTCCGGTCGCCGGTTGGGCTGCCATCGTGGCAACGCTGGTGCTGTTGGGTGGTTCGGCAGTGCTGTATCAGTCATTTAGCAACTGGTCCTGGGCACCCAAGGCCGATGACGGCACACCAGCCAACATGGTTGGGCGGTTGGCACGCAAGCTCGAAAAGAACCCTGAAGATCTGGACGGTTGGTTGCTGTTGGGTCGTTCCTATACGCAGCTTGAGCAGTTCACTATGGCGGCCCGCGCCTATCAGCGCGCGGATCGACTCGCTGCAGGTCGCAATGCCGATGCACTCACCGGGCTTGCCGAAGCACTTATTATGGCCAAAGAGAGCGATCTTGATGGTCGTGCCGGACGCCTGTTCGAACAAGCTCTGGTGCTGGATCCGAACTCAACCAAGGTGCTGTTCTACAGCGCCATCGCTGCAATGGAACGTGGCGAGAACCCGGTGGCGCTGGAACGCTTCCAGCGGCTGTTGGCAGGCGGTCCGCCACCTGAGGTTCGCAGTTTGATAGAAGGCGCCATTGCCAAGCTCGATGCATCGGTTAAGTCTGGCGCGGCTGCTGCCGGCAAGGCACAACCTAAATCCGCCGCTACAGCGGTTGCAGCAGTGCCGCTGAACCTTACCTTGGACGGCTCTCTGGCAGCCAAGGTACAACAGGGCTCAACCTTGTTTGTGTTGGCACGCGCGCCGGGCCAGCGCGGACCGCCGCTGGCGGCCAAGCGGCTCGAGGCTAAGTTTCCTCAGGAAGTCACACTGCAAGCCAGCGATGCAATGCTGGCCGGTACAGGGTTTGTTGTGGGGCAACAAATCGAAATTGTCGCACGCGTCTCTAATAGCGGTGGCGCGATTGCCC
The DNA here is from genome assembly GCA_947449495.1 of Pseudomonadota bacterium. Classification (GTDB taxonomy): domain Bacteria; phylum Pseudomonadota; class Gammaproteobacteria; order Steroidobacterales; family Steroidobacteraceae; genus ZC4RG30. Next base: position 51,040 of record CANFSB010000006.1, on the reverse strand, counting down.
GCAGCGGCGATCTGTTCGGCAGCGCGCAAGTCACGGTGGGCAAAGGCGGCACCATCGCTTTGCGTATTGATCAAGTTACGCCGTGAGTACTGCGCTGCAGAGTTTATTCCCGACGCGCATTTTGGCAGCACCGCTGCAGCGTCAAGCAGATGCCGTCTTTAATCGACAACTGCTGCGTGAGTGCCTGCAACTGCGTGAAGACGATGCTGCCGGCAGGGCCTGGTCCAATACCAACTATCTGGGCGGCTTTACGTCTTATGGCTCAGTCAGCCGCATGCATCAGATGTCACCCACCTTTGCGCGCCTCGCAAAGCGCATCGACCGCCATGTAGTGCGCTTTGCCAAGGCATTGCAGTTTGATCTGCGTGATCGTCATTTAGAGATGACCGACTGCTGGGTCAACATCATGCCGCAGGGTGTGGTGCACAGCCTGCATCTGCATCCGCTGTCCACCTTCAGCGGCACTTACTATGTGCAGACTCCACGCGGAGTGCCGGGTCTCAAGTTTGAGGACCCGCGTCTGGATCGCTATATGGCAGCCCCACCGCGTCTGCCTGATGCAGATTTAATCAACCGCCCGTGGGTGATGATGCCGGCCACGGCCGGCAGTCTGCTGTTGTTTGAAAGCTGGCTTCGCCACGAGGTGATGCCCAACCCCGTGGCGCGCGAGCGCATCAGCATCAGCTTTAACTACAGCTGGTTTTAAAGCAGCGCAGCCAGTGCCGCTGGCTGCGACACAAACGGCGAATGGTCACTGTTGAGTGTGTGCACAACGATGCCCTGCTGACGTCCCCACATGAAGCGTTGTAGTGCAATGGGGATGGCGCAGTCTTCTGTGCATTCCACGTAATGTCGGGGCAGGGCGCAAAGATCTGCTGCAGCCGCCGGTAACGGGTCCAGAACCGTCTTGATTGGCAGAGGACCGAGTCGAGCTACCGCAGCGTCAGTGGCAGCGGCAGGGCACAGGCCATAAAAAGTGATGCGCGCGTTGTCTGGGGGCACCACTGTGCACAGCCCATCGGCCGTTGGGTTTTGCTGTACCAGGGTCGAGGCACCTTCGGGACGACTGGCTAACTCAAACAGCGCTTCGCCAGGCAAGGGTAGGAAGGCGCAGATGTACACCAGGCGAGCAACTTTGGCAGGCATTACAGCGGCCGCGCCGGTAATCACCATGCCACCCATAGAATGACCCACCAACACCACAGGCTCCGGGCTGTCGTGCAGGGCTTGCACCGTGCGGTCTATCCAGGATTGCAGATCGACGCTGGCAACGGGCGTTGTGTCGTTGCCCATGGCAGGCAAATCGATAGCGGTTACAACATGCCCGGCGCTGCGTAACCGCTGCGCCAATTCATCCCAACACCAAGCGCCATGCCAGGCACCGTGGATCAACAGGTAGTGGTGCATCTGTCCTCTCCGTTTTTCAAACTGACCGCAAGACGATCGGCCTACTTGCCCGACTTGGCCTACTTGCCCGACTTGGCCTACTTGGCCTGCTTCTAACCCTCGCGCATACTCATTGAAGTTTCAATAAATCCGGGAGCGGTCATGCAAAAAGATATAGATATCGAAGCGCGTCGGCGCTTCCTGGGCACGTTAGCACTCAGTGCAGGCGGCGCAGCGTTTCTCAGCAGCGCCAACGCCGCAGAGCCGGCCGGTCAGGGCAGAGCGCCTGCGGCTGTGTCCACGGGTGTTTCTCAACCTGCGCCGCTGTCCCAGGTTGCAGGCAAAACGGCCTATATCACCGGTGGCAATACCGGTATCGGTCTGGGCATTGCGCGAGCACTGGCCAACGCCGGTATGAACGTGGTGATGGGCTACATTCAGGAAGATCAGGTTGCTCCGGCATTGAAGCTATTCAAGCCCGGCCAAAACGTCACAGCGATGCGCCATGACGTGACCGACCGTGAGGGTTGGGTAAAGCTGCTGGCAGACATCAACGCCAAATACGGCAATCTGCATCTGCTGGTGAATAACGCCGGCATCAAGACACTGCGCAAGGCTAGCGAAGTGGATGCCAAGGGCTGGGATGCCGCAGTGGGTGTCAACTTCACCGGCATCTATAACGGGTGTGCGGTCTGCATTCCGCACTTCAAGGCGCACGGTCAGGGCGCGCACATTGTCACTACCTCATCGATGGGCGGCATGCTGCCGGGTGTGACGGCGGGTGTCTATACCGCAACCAAGTTTGCCGCCGTGGGCATCATGGAAGCGCTGCGCATGGAACTGCTCGATACCAGCATTGGCACGTCAGTGTTCTGCCCAGGCGGTGTGAGCACCGACAACATCATTTCAGCCGATCCAGCTGCCGGCACCGCTCCCTTAATGATGGATCCGTTGGAAGCCGGTGAGCGTGTGCTCAATGGCGTGCGTAACAACGATCTGTTCATCTTCTCGCACCCGGAGTTCAAACCCGGCATGCAAGAACGCTTTGATGCGATTCTGGCGTCGGTGCCTCCAGAGTCCTTTCCGGATGCACGGGCCAAGGCCCAAACGCGCGTATTAACGGCGCCGCCGTATGCACCCGAACTGGCACACCGCAAGCAAACCCGTAAGAGTTATCGCGGCTGATCTGTTGCAGGCGGCGGTACAGCCAGTGCCGTCGCCTGATGCGCAACATTGCGCCAGCTGCCGTCACGGCGCACCCACACCCTCTGATGTCGGGCATGCTTGGTGGGCTGCACACCCGCAGCTGTTTGCAGCGTGTTGTGATAGCGGCCCGTGGCCACCGCCACATCGCCGTACACGCGCACATTGTTCTCGACGATCACCCACTCCACAAAGCGCTGATCGGTGCGCCCCATAGCCGCCAAAAAGCCTGCTTTATCGCGCACTCCACCGCTGCTTTCAACATGCGTGTAGTCATCGGCAGTCAATGCATTCAGCACGGCCAGATCACCGGCCACCAGGGCGGCGCAGCGTTGTTGTTCAAGAGCCAGCACGGTATCGATGTCTAGCTTGCGCGACGTGCTCATAGAGTCCTCAAAGTGTCGATCAAATGCCAAGTGTGACGCAGTTCGCAATTGAGGGATAACTAACAGTCGTGCCGCCGGCTAATGACAAACGCTACACATTCGCACCACGGTTATGAGTGAGCCTTTAGTGGATACCACTGGAGTCCGCTCATGCCGTCTATGTCTAATCTGCCGCTGCGCTGTTTACCCTTGGCAGTAGTTCTTTTGTTGGCCGGCTGTGGGGGAGGCGGCGCCGGAGGCAGCGTAACGCCCAACACAGTGCCGCCCGTCAATCATTCGCCGGTCGTAGCCAAAACACTTGCTACCCAGACCGCCACAGTGGCCAGTGCCTTCAGCTTCGACACCAGTCAGGGCAGCACAACGTTTACTGATTCAGACGGCGATGCGCTGACCTACAGCATCAGCATCACGCCCAGCGGCAGCGGTCTTGCGGCTGCGGCTGCTGTCGTCTCCGGTACACCCACCACCGCCGGCAGTTATACCGTTGCATTGACTGCTGCAGACGCCAAGGGTGGCAGTGTCAGCACCAGTTTCTCCATTACGGTATTGCCGCAGCCGGGCGTTCCCATTCTGCCGGCCACGGCGTTCAGTTATTCCGATGCAACGATTAACCTGCCCGCCCAGTTTCGTACCGGTCCCAACAACCCCTCTGGCGCCGATAACACACCGGTAAGCAACGTCGTCACCAACGCCGGCGCAACGCTTGGGCGTGTGTTGTTCTATGACAAGCGACTGTCGGTCAATGACACTGTTTCCTGTGCCTCATGCCATGTGCAGGCCAATGGCTTTGGCGACACGCGCCGCTTTAGTGTGGGCTTCCAAGGCGCGCTTACCACGCGCCATGCCATGGGCTTGGCGAACTCGCGCTATTACCAGAATGGCAAATTCTTTTGGGATGAGAGGGCAGCCACGGCAGAAGTGCAGGTGCTGCAACCCATCCAGAACAGCACCGAAATGGGCAGCACATTGCCCCAGGTGGTGACGAAACTCAGTGCGCAGTCTTTTTATGGTCCATTGTTCACGGCGGCATTTGGCGATGCCGCCATCAGCAGCGATCGCATCGCGCGTGCTTTGGCGCAGTTTGTCCGATCCATGGTCTCGTATCGGTCCAAATACGATTCAGCATTCGTCAATGGTGTGGCCAACTTTGGCGCCACCCTCACTGCACAGGAAGAGCAGGGGCGGCAACTGTTCGAGGGCGCTGCGCGCTGCGACACCTGCCACGGCACCGTGGCGCACGTGGCGGACTCTGCCAAGAACAACGGGCTCGATGCCATCGTAACCGACGTGGGTGCAGGCGGTGGCCGGTTCAAGGCGCCTTCATTGCGCAACATTGCAGTGCGCGCGCCGTACATGCATGACGGCCGCTTTGCCACGCTAGAGCAGGTTGTCGATCACTACGACTCTGGAGTCCAGGACAGCGCCAATCTGGCGCCGGGTCTGCGCGCTGGCGATGGTTCACCGAGGCGACTGAATCTCTCGGTTACTCAGAAGCAGGCTCTAATCGCCTTCCTGGGGACCTTGACTGATACCGCGCTTACTTCAGATCCAAAGTTTGCCGATCCGTTTCCTGTGGTGCGTTGAGACAGGCTGCTGTTGTGGCGGTTTTGCAACTAAAGTGCCGATCTACGGGAATACGAGCCCGCCCGTAATGTATTTCCGTTGACAAATCCCTACGATTTAGGCAAAAAGGCCGGCACGTTAGGGTTCCTTTGCAGAACTCAGACGGCCTGTCGGGGGGGAACAACTCCAGCAGGCGCGCCTTAAGAGCGCAGCCTTTGTCTCTTCGAACACACAAGACCTCTCAAGGGGGATGCATGCAGTCTAAGATTTCTACCCATATCCGGGCTCTGTCATCGGGTTGGCGCGTTGCCATGCTCGGTTCGCTGGCCATCGTGCCCGCCGGTCAGGCACTGGCCCAGACCGCCGCTACCGACAACAACGCGTTGCAGGAAGTGGTCGTGACGGCGCAGTTCCGCACACAGAACCTGCAGCAGACCCCGATCGCCATCACGGCCGTCAATGCCGCGATGCTCGAAGCCCGCAACCAGACTGACATCACGCAGGTTGCTGCTCAGGCCCCCAACGTCACGCTGACCCAGAACGGCGCTGCCTTCGGTTCGTCGATGGTCGCGTTCATCCGCGGCGTCGGTCAGACCGACTTCAACCTGGCCCTCGAGCCGGGCGTCGGCATCTATGTCGATGACGTGTATCACGCCACGCTGACCGGTTCGGTTCTCGACCTGCTCGACCTGGATCGCGTCGAAGTGCTGCGCGGCCCGCAGGGCACGCTGGCCGGCAAGAACTCCATCGGTGGTTCGGTCAAGCTGTTCTCCAAGAAGCCCAAGGGCGATGGCACCGGCTACGTCGAACTGACCGGCGGTAGCTACAACCGCATGGACGCGCGCGGCGCGGCCGACATCAAAATGACCGACAGCTTGTTCCTGCGCGCTTCGTTCGCCAGCAAGCATCGTGACGGCTATGTCACGCGTCTGGACTACGATTGCGCCAACGGCGGCAAGACCAACGTGCCTACCCTGTACGCAGGTAACGGCTGCGAGCTGGGCAAGGAAGGCAGCCAAGCCTTCAACGCCGGCCGCTTGGCCCTGCGCTGGTTGGCCACGGACGCTGTCGAGATCAACCTCGCTGCCAACGTCACCAACGACCAGTCGAGCGTGCAGGCCAACACCCTAGTTAAGGTGCCTGGCGCAGCTCTGGGCAACACCACGTACATCATCGGCAAGGATGGCAACAAGGTGTTCTATGGTCCCCAGTTCCTTACTGGCGACCCGTTCACCACCTATGCCGGATTCAAGTCCGCCGCAGGTTCGGCAATTTTCGGTGCTGATCCCTATGCATCGGCCATCGTCGAGCCGATCAATCACTTCAACTCGTATGGCGTATCAGCCGATGCGAAGTGGACGCTCAGCGACTCCACCAACATCACTGCCATCACGTCGTACAGCGACTACGCTAACCAGTTCGCTGAGAACACCGACGAATCGCCGATTGGCGTGCAGGTGCTGTTGCAGAAGAACTTCCACCACCAGTTCACTGCCGAAACCCGCCTGAACAGCAAGGCCGGCCCGGTGGATTACACCGTTGGTGCGTTCTACTTGCAGCAGAACGGCGGCCTGAACGCGCGCGTGGGTCTGCCCTGGGTGGGCTTGGACTTCATCCACGGTCCCGACAGCACCCCGGCCAGCACCATTGCGGTGTTCACCAATGCCGAGTGGCATTTCACCGATGCGCTGACCGTCAACGGTGGCGTTCGCTATTCGGACGAGACCAAGGACTACACCTACTTCCGTCGCAACCCCGACGGTTCAGTGCCCACTGCAACCTCCAAGTACAACTCGGCGGTCGCTGGTCTGAACAACACCTCGGCGCACTTTGCCGGTACCCGTACCGACTATCGCCTGGCGCTGAACTATCAGATCAATCCGGACATGATGGCTTATGTGCAGACAGCTACGGGTTACAAGGGCGGTGGTGTGAACCCGCGTCCCTTCTATCCGTCGCAGACTCTGTCGTTCGCTCCCGAGACCCTGACCGCGTACGAGGCAGGCTTCAAGAGCTACATGTTTGATCGCAGCCTGCGTTTCAACGTTTCGGCGTTCTACAACAACTACAACGACATCCAGTTGTCGCTGAACTACTGCCCGACACCGCCGCTCAACGGCGTGCAGTACCCGCCGAATCCTTGCGCTCTGCCTGCCAACGTGGGTTCTGCCCATGTGAAGGGCTTGGAAGTGGAGTTTGAGGCCCATCCGGCTGACGGTTGGGAAATCGACGGCTCGGCCAGCACCATGGGCTTCGAGTACAGCGAGATCACCAATGCCAACACCGGTGGCATTCAGAAGAACATGATCACGCCGTACACCCCGAAGCGTAAGGCCAGCTTGGGCACGCAGTACGAAATCTCGGGTATCGGCTCAGGCACGATCACGCCGCGTATCGACTTTGCGTACCAGTCTGAGTACTTCACGGGCCCGATCAACGATCCGAAGTTCAACATGATTGACGCACGCACGACCGCCAATGCGCGCATCACATGGAAGGACCAGAACAACGCGTGGAGCGCTGCGCTCATCGTGAACAACCTGTTCGACAGGATGTACTACACGACGCTGTTCGATAACCACACATCGGTGGGTTATGTGTCGGGTCAGCCGGCCATGCCGCGCAACTATGGTCTGACCATCAAGCGCAACTTCGGTCCTTGAGCCCGAAGCACCCCGGGTAACACCGGGGTGATTGATTGATATAGGGCGCCGGCTGCAAAGCTGGCGCCTTTTTTATTGCGCTAGTTTATTGCTTGGGTTTGGCGCCCTGATTCGGATCGCGCTTCACCATGTTCTTGTCTTTGGGCACGCTGTCCCAGTGCTCGGCGATCTTGCCGTTCTCAATTCGAAACAAATCGAAGTGACTGCTGGCGTAGGTCTTGCCTGGAGCTTCCGGATCCGGCTGATAGCTGACCGTCGTAATGGCCACCAGATCACCCTCGGCAATAATCGAAATCACCGGGAAGTGGATCGTGGGCTCGATGTCCTTGCGCGGCCGTGAGCTGCGCATGAAGTCGACCATGGCCTTTCGACCCGTGATCACATTCGGATTGTGCTGGATGTAATCCTCGGTGAACATTTTCTCGGCATCTTCAACATGCGCGGCCTGAATGATGCTGCGCCACATGTCGAACACCAGCTTCTTGTTGGCGGCAAGCTTGGGGTCTTTGCTCTGCAGCAAGGCCTGCTGATCTGCCACGCCCACCGGCGGCACTTGGGCAAGCGCGGTGGCACAGAAGCCAGCGGCAAGCACGCCGCAGACAAGAGTCTTGATCGGGGTCATCGAGTATCTCCGTGGTAGGCGGCACAAGCCGCGCTCCGTCAGCATACTGCTGATCACCACGAAGAGGATTGCCGGGACCTGTGCGCTGTGCACATGAGGTCCTGGCGGGGGTTGGCTCCCTGGGTTGGAATCGAACCAACGACCAACGGATTAACAGTCCGACGCTCTACCGCTGAGCTACCAGGGAATTGCAGTGAATGCTGCTTCGAGAGGGCGCGATTGTTGGGGAAGTGACCGCCCGAGTCAAGCCACTGTCATGTGCTTTGTGACGGTCCTTTGGCCAGTGCCGCACCAATACGCTCTAACGCCTTGGCCAGCACGTCCAGACTGGTTGCAAACGACAGCCGCAAATGTCCGGGCGAGCCGAAACCCGAGCCCGGCACGCCGGCAACCAGTGCCTCGGCCAGGATGAACTCGCAGAACGCATTGTCGTCTTTGAAGCCATGCTGCTTCATCGCCTCACGCACATCGGCAAAGGCATAGAACGTGCCACTGCCCGGCAGGCAACGGATGCCCGGCAACTGGTTAAGGCCTGCCACGAAGTAATCATGGCGCGCCTTGAAGGCCTGGTTCATGCGTTGCATTTCATCGTCTGGACCGTTGAGGGCGGCGACAGCGGCTTTTTGGCTGATGCTGGAGGCATTGGTGGTGGACTGGCCTTGCACGGTGGCCATGGCCGACACAATCTCGCGCGGGCCGCCGCAGTAGCCGATGCGCCAACCGGTCATCGCATAGCCCTTGGAGCAGCCATTGATGGTGATGGTGCGGTCATACAGACCCGGCACCACACTGGCCAGGCTGGCAAACGGCTCATCGGCCCAATAAATCTTTTCGTAGATGTCGTCGGTGGCTACCAGCAGTTTGGGGTGGTCCAGCAGCACTTCGCCCAGTGCAGCCAGCTCAGCGCGCGTATAGGCCGCGCCAGTGGGGTTGCTGGGCGAATTGAGCATCACCAACCGCGTCTTGGCGGTGATGGCAGCAGCCAATTGGCGCGGCGTGATCTTGTAGCCCTGTTCGATGCCGGCATCGGGGGTTACGGGCAGACCGTCTGCCAACATCACCATGTCCGGGTAGGACACCCAATAGGGCGCGGGGATGATGACCTCGTCGCCTGGATCGAGCACGGCCATGCACAGGTTGAACAGCGTCTGCTTGGCACCGGTGGAGATGAGGATCTGGCGACGCTCGTATTTGAGGCCGTTGTCACGCTCAAACTTGGCGATAACCGCATCTTTAAGATCGGGAGCGCCATCGGCATTGGTGTAACGCGTGTGGCCGGCGCGAATGGCAGCAATGCCGGCTTCGCGGATGTGTTCGGGTGTGTCGAAGTCGGGTTCACCCACAGACAGGCTGATGACGTCTTTGCCTTCGGACTTGAGCTGGGCCGCGCGTGCGGTCATGGCAAGGGTGGGCGAGGGCTTGACGCGATGGATGCGGCGGGCGATCTGCAGACTCACGGCAGTAAGGTCCAAGTCGAGTGGGGAGGCGGGTATATTAAGCGACACTCATGGAGACCACAGCCCGATTTGAACTGCGTTGCGGCTATGAGCCTGCCGGCGACCAGCCCAAGGCCATCGCACAGCTAATAGACGGCGTGCAATCGGGGTTGGCCGCACAAACTTTGCTGGGCGTCACCGGCTCAGGCAAAACCTTCACCATTGCCAATGTGATTCAGGCGCTGCAGCGACCCACGCTGGTTATTGCCCACAACAAAACACTGGCTGCGCAGCTCTATGGTGAGTTTCGCGAGTTTTTTCCGGGCAATTCGGTCGAGTACTTCGTGTCGTACTACGACTATTACCAGCCCGAGGCGTATATGCCGGCTTCCGATACCTTTATCGAGAAGGATTCGGCAGTCAACGAACACATCGAACAGATGCGGCTGTCGGCAACCAAAGCACTGCTGGAGCGCAACGACACCATTATCGTCGCGACGGTCTCGTCTATCTATGGCCTGGGTGATCCCAAAGCTTATCTGTCGATGGTGTTGCACCTGACGCGCGGTGATCGCATCGAGCAGCGTGCGCTGCTGCGCCGCCTGGCAGAGATGCAGTACACGCGCAACGACATGGATCTGACGCAAGGCTGCTATCGGGTTCGCGGTGATGTCATCGATATCTTTCCGGCAGAGTCCGAGCGCGATGCCATCCGCGTAGAGCTGTTTGATGACGTCATCGACAGCCTGGCAAGGTTTGATCCACTCACAGGCGAGATCCGCGCACGCATTCCGCGCTTTACCGTGTATCCCGGCACGCACTTTGTGACACCGCGCAACCGCTTGATGGGCGCGATGGAAGAAATCAAAGAAGACCTGCGCCTGCGGCTTGCTGAGCTGTACGAGGCCAATAAGCTGGTTGAGGCGCAGCGTCTGCAGCAGCGCACAACTTTTGATCTGGAGATGATCCAAGAGATTGGTTACTGCCAAGGCATCGAAAACTATTCGCGTTATTTGTCGGGCAATGCGCCAGGGGAGCCGCCGCCTTGCCTGTATGACTATCTGCCCGACAACGCGTTGTTGATTGTCGATGAAAGCCATCAGACGATTCCGCAACTCGGTGCCATGTACAAAGGCGATCGATCACGCAAAGAGACGCTGGTTGAATACGGCTTTCGCTTGCCATCGGCCATGGACAACCGGCCACTGAAGTTTGAAGAGTGGGAGACCATCGCCCCGCAGAAGATCTTTGTCTCTGCCACACCCAGCCGTTATGAAGCACAGCATGCGGGGCAGGTGGTTGAGCAAGTGGTGCGCCCTACAGGTCTGATCGATCCGGTAGTGGAGGTGCGGCCGGTCGCGACCCAAGTCGATGATGTGCTCTCCGAAATTAATCGCTGCGTTGAACGCGGTGAGCGTGCGCTGATCACCACACTCACCAAGCGCATGTCCGAAGACCTCACCGAATACCTAACCGAGCACGGCGTGGCAGTGCGCTATCTGCATTCGGACGTAGAGACAGTCGAGCGCATGGAGATCATTCGTGATCTGCGCTTGGGTAAGTTTGATGCCATCGTGGGCATCAACCTGCTGCGCGAAGGTCTCGATATGCCCGAGGTCGCACTGGTGGCCATCCTGGATGCTGACAAAGAAGGCTTCTTGCGCTCTGAGGGTGCGCTCATCCAGACCATCGGACGTGCAGCGCGCAACCTCAATGGGCGCGCTATTTTGTATGCCGATCGCATGACCGGCTCTATGCAGCGGGCTTTAGATGAAACCGCACGCCGACGTACTGTGCAGGTGGCTTACAACCTGGAGCACGGTATTACGCCGCGGGGTGTTACCAAGTCCATCACCGACGTCATGGAAGGGGCGCGCCAAGAGCCGGAGCAGGCGGCACCAAGTCGCAAGCGAGCGGGCAAGGCCGCACCAGCGTTACCGGCCAACGCGAGCCCCGAGCGCATTGCGCGCGAGATCAAAAAGCTTGAAGCCGAGATGTTCAAGCATGCACGCAACCTGGAATTTGAGCAGGCCGCAGCACTGCGCGACCAGATAGGCCAGCTGCGGCAGCGCGAGTTGGGCCTTGCTTAGCAGGGCTTCATTGCAGTATCTTTTGCGACCCGTTAACGGGTGATCTGTAGTCGCGTAGCTCAGTGGTAGAGCACTTCCTTGACATGGAAGTGGTCGGTGGTTCGATCCCACTCGCGACTACCATCTTTCCTCTCTCCCGCACCCGTGCAGGGTCCCATGAAAACACCGGTTCGTGCCTTTATCTTGGCGTTACTGCTATGCGTGCCTTCGGCACCGGCCCTAGCAGCCGGTGGGCCGCTGGGCATCGACCAGCGCATTGCCTTTGACGAGAGCGGGATTTGGGCCCGCCACAATCAGGTAGCACTCGAATATGGCTCCGTGGCCCTCGTCGGCGCATTGGCGCTGTGGGAAGGCTCAGAGTCCCGTCTGGGCAAAACCAGCTGGCAGGCAGTGGATTCGATGGCGTTGGGGGCGGTAGCCGCTACCGGGCTCAAGTTGGCCTTTTCGCGTGTGCGGCCTATTGATTCGGCCAATCCGAACCAGTGGTTCCAGGGCAGCGGCAACAAAAGTTTCCCCAGCGGTGAGGTCACCCTCATCACCAGCGTTGTCACCCCATACATTCTCGAATATGGCCCTGACCACCCCGTAGCCTATGCCTTGGCTCTGCTGCCGGTGTACGACGGGATCGCCCGGATGAAGAGCTGGGGCCATTGGCAGACAGACGTGCTGGCTGGCGTAGCACTGGGTGCGACGATGGGCTACCTGATGCACGAGCGCGATGTGCCGCTGGTGCTAGGCGTGCTGCCACAGGGCTTTTCGGTGGGTTTCAACAAGCGCTGGTAGGCAATCCACACAGCGACTGCGTCGATTGACGCGCGGCGCACCACGCCGCCACACTTGCGCCAGTTTTTTTGGGGACTACACATGCCTGTCATCACCTTGCCCGACGGTAGCCAACGCAGCTTTGACCAAGCGGTCACAGTAGATGCCGTTGCAGCCAGTATCGGCGCCGGCCTTCGCAAGGCCGCGCTGGCCGGCCGCGTAGATGGCAAGCTGGTCGACACCTCGCATCTGATCGACAGCGATGTGCAATTGGCCATCGTCACCGACAAAGATCCAGACGGCCTCGAGGTTATCCGGCATTCCACTGCCCACTTGCTGGCCCATGCGGTCAAACAGCTGTACCCGGATGCGCAGGTGACCATCGGTCCGGTCATCGACGATGGGTTCTTTTACGACTTTGCTTATCAGCGTCCGTTTACGCCCGAAGACATCACCGCCATCGAACAGCGCATGATCGAGCTCGCCAAGGCCGATCATCAGGTGCAGCGGCGAGAGCTGCCCCGAGACGAAGCTGTAGCGCACTTCACTGCGCTGGGCGAGGCTTATAAAGCCGAGATCATTGCCTCCATCCCTGCCGGCGAGGCCATCGGCCTGTATGGGCAGGATGGCTGGGAAGACCTGTGCCGTGGCCCGCACGTGCCGTCCACCGGCAAGCTCAAGGCCTTTAAGTTGATGAAAGTTGCCGGCGCCTATTGGCGCGGTGATTCTCGTAACGAGATGCTGCAGCGCATCTACGGCACGGCGTGGCCCGATGCTAAGCAATTGGCTGACTACCTGCAGCGTCTGGAAGAGGCCGAAAAGCGCGACCACCGCAAAATCGGTCGCGACCAAGATCTGTTCCATATGCAGGAAGAGGCGCCGGGCGCAGTGTTCTGGCACCCCAAGGGTTGGGCCATCTTCCAGCGTCTGATCGGCTACATGCGCGAGGCCCAAGAGGCTGCAGGTTTCCAAGAGGTCAACGCGCCCGAGATCATGGATGCCGTGCTGTGGCAGCAATCCGGGCACCTGGAGAAGTTCGGCGAGAACATGTTTCTCACCCGCACTCCGGACGATCGCCTGTACGCCATCAAGCCGATGAACTGCCCGGGTCATGTGCAGATCTTCAAGCAGGGCATACGCAGCTATCGCGACCTGCCGTTGCGCTTTGCAGAGTTTGGCAAAGTGCATCGCTATGAGCCGTCGGGCGCATTGCACGGGCTGATGCGGGTGCGGGCGTTTACTCAGGACGATGCACACATCTTCATCACGGCCGACCAGATCACCGCCGAATCGGTGGCTGTCACGCGGCTGATCCTCGACATCTACAAAGACTTCGGCTTCGACGATGTTCGCATCAAATTCTCGGATCGACCCGCCAAGCGTGTGGGCGACGATGCCGTCTGGGATCAGGCCGAGACGGCCCTCAAGGCGGCGGCCACAGCTGCAGGCATCGAATACACGCTGAACCCGGGCGAGGGGGCTTTTTACGGCCCCAAGCTGGAGTTCGTGCTGCGGGATGCCATCGGACGGGATTGGCAGTGCGGCACCCTGCAGGTCGATCTGAACCTGCCCGGGCGGCTCGGGGCGCACTTTATCGACGAGCATAGTCAGAAGCAGACCCCGGTCATGCTGCACCGTGCCATTTTCGGCTCGCTGGAGCGCTTTTTCGCCATATTGCTTGAGCATCACGCTGGCCGGTTGCCGGCTTGGCTCGCTCCGGTACAGGCGGCCGTGATCACCATTACCGATCGCCAGAACGACTACGTGCAGGCCGCCACAGAACGCCTTAAAAATCAGGGATTTCGGGCCGTGGCGGACTTGCGTAACGAGAAGGTGGGCTTTAAGATCCGCGAGCACACGCTGCAGCGAGTCCCCTACCTCTTGGTAGCGGGCGACAAGGAAGTGGCAGCAAACCTAGTTTCCGTGCGTTCCCGCAACGGCAAGGATCTGGGCACGATGACGTTAGACGCGTTTGAACAACGTCTGCGCATCGAGCTCGATAGCCGCGGGCGTACTGTTTTGGAGGACTGACTTATAGCTACATCATCCAAGCGCGTCCGACGCAACGACGAGATCACATCACCTGAGGTGCGAGTGATCGGCGCGGACGGGGGTCAAGCGGGTGTCATGACGCGCGCGGAAGCGCTAGCTCTGGCAGCCGAATCGGCACTGGACCTGGTCGAGGTGTCTCCGACCGCAGAGCCGCCTGTAGTAAGGGTGATGGACTTTGGCAAGTACCTGTTCGAACAGAACAAGAAAGCCCACTCTGCCAAGCGCAAGCAAAAGCAGATTCAAGTCAAAGAAGTGAAGTTTCGTCCCGGTACGGAAGAGGGTGATTACCAGGTCAAGCTGCGTAATCTAATCCGCTTCCTGACCGAGGGTGACAAAGCCAAGGTAACCCTGAGGTTCCGTGGCCGTGAGATGGCGCATCAAGATATCGGCCGTAAGCTTCTGGCACGGGTATCTGTGGATCTGGCAACGCATGCCGTGATCGAACAGAACCCGCTGATGGAAGGTCGGCAGATGGTCATGGTGTTTTCGCCAAAAAAGAAGTGACTTCGTCCGGCCGTCGTGGCCGGTGGGGTCCGCCCGCAAGCGGAAGCGTCCTACAAGGCGTTCCTGTGAACGGGGCTACATAAACGTCGAAGGAGTTAGTAATGCCCAAGTTGAAAACTAGCCGTGCGGCAGCCAAGCGCTTCCGCAAGACGGCCAAAGGCTTCAAGGCCTATTCCGCCGGTCGCCGGCATAATCTCGGTCATAAGTCCCGCAAGGTGAAGCGTCACCTGCGTTCGGGCGGCTCGAGCCTGGTCCACGAGTCCGATGTCGGTCGCGTCACGCAACTGCTGCCGAACCACTGACATCCACACTTCGAGGTAACACACCATGGCAAGAGTCAAACGCGGCGTAACCGCAGGTCGCCGTCACAAGAAAGTTCTCCACAAGGCAAAGGGCTATTACAACGCCCGCCGCAAGATCTATCGCGTCGCCAAGCAGGCAGTCATCAAGGCAGGCCAATACGCCTACCGCGACCGTCGCGCCAAGAAGCGCGAGTTCCGCGCCCTGTGGATCGCCCGTATCAATGCCGGTGCACGTCAGCACGGCTTGTCATACAGCCGCTTCATCAATGGCCTGCTCAAGGCTGGCATCCGCATCGACCGCAAGATGCTCGCCAATCTGGCCATCCATGATCCGGCGGCGTTCACCGCTATCGTCGAGCAGGCCAAGGCCAAGCTGGCCGCCTGAGCGCTGTAGCGCAGCGCGCAAGCCTGACCCGTGGACTCACTCCCAGCGTTAGTTGAGCGCGCGCTTGCCGAGGTCGCCAGCAGTGGCGACCTCGCGCACCTAGACGAGGTGCGTGTGAGGTGGCTTGGCAAGAAAGGCCAGCTCACCGAACAACTCAAATCCCTCGGGTCGTTGTCGGCTGCCGATCGGCCCGCCGCAGGGCAGCGCATCAACGAAGCCAAGCAGCAGGTCCAAGAGGCACTGACTGCACGGCAATCCTCTCTCGAAGTCGATGCACTCGCGGCACAACTTGCGCAGGGCACTCTGGATGTCAGTCTCCGCGGTCGCGGCGAGCAATCCGGTGGCCTACATCCCGTCACGCGCGCACGTCTGCGTATCGAACGCTTGTTTGGCGATATCGGTTTTACGGTCGCTCAAGGCCCAGAGATCGAGGACGACTTTCACAATTTCACAGCACTCAATGTGCCGGCCGATCATCCGGCCCGTGCAATGCACGACACGTTCTACATTGAGCCGGGGCATGCAGGTGAGGGCGCTTTGCTGCGTACTCACACCAGCCCAGTGCAAATCCGCGCGCTGCGTGCTGGCAAGCCACCGCTTGCCGTCATCGCGCCGGGGCGTGTGTATCGCGTCGACAGCGATGCCACTCACACTCCCATGTTCCATCAGGTCGAAGGCCTGATGGTCGACACCGATGTCAGCTTTGCGCAGCTCAAGTCTGTATTGCATGGCTTCATGGAAGCCTTCTTCGAGCGCGACTTGGCGATGCGTTTGCGACCGTCCTATTTCCCCTTTACCGAACCTTCCGCAGAAGTCGACATCTCCTGTGTTGAGTGCGGCGGTAAGGGCTGCCGACTGTGCAAGCAAACGGGTTGGATCGAAGTGCTGGGTTGCGGCATGGTCCACCCTCAGGTGTTGGCCTCCTGCGATGTAGATCCAGAGCGTTACACCGGATATGCCTTTGGCATGGGTATCGACCGACTGGCGATGCTGCGCTACGGCGTTAACGATCTGCGACTGTTCTTCGAAAACGATCTGCGCTTTCTGCGTCAGTTTCGCGGCGGCTAGCGTCGAGGTGTCCCTGTGAAAGTGTCCCTGTCCTGGTTAAAGGAATGGGTCGAGGTCACGCTTGCGCCGCAGGCATTGGCCAGTCGACTGACTCTGGCGGGTTTCGAAGTCGAAAGCTGCGAGCCTGCTGCTGCAGACTTCAGTGGCGTGGTTGTTGCCGCGCTGCTTGAAGCAGTGCCGCATCCGCAAGCCGACAAACTTCGCGTCTGCCGTGTCGATGTAGGCGACGGACAAATTCTGCAAATTGTCTGTGGTGCTGCCAATGCACGTGCGGGCCTCAAAGTCGCATTGGCGCAAGTCGGTGCAAGTCTGCCTGGTGGCATGGTCATCAAGGCTGCTGCACTGCGTGGCGTCGAGTCGCAAGGCATGTTGTGCTCGGCTCGTGAATTGGGCATGGCGCAAACCTCCGATGGCATCCTTGAGTTGCCAGCAGATGCGCCGCTTGGTGTTGACCTGCGCACTTACCTAGATCTAAACGACACGATCATCGATGTCAGCATCTATCCCAATCGGGGCGATGCCATGTCGGTACAAGGGTTGTCGCGCGAGGTGTCAGCGCTGCTGCGTCAGCCTTCACGACGACCCGCCTGGCAGCCGGTATCGACGACCAGCGCTGTCACTCATGGACTCAAAGTGCTGGCTCCCAAGGCTGCACCGCGCGTGCTGACTCGTGTGGTGGAGGGCATCGACAACACCCGCGCCACGCCGGTGTGGATGCAAGAGCGTTTGCGCCGTTCTGGGCTGCGTTCCATCAGCCCCGTCGTCGATATCACCAACTATGTGATGCTCGAACTGGGCCAGCCATTACACGCCTACGATCTGCGTCAATTAGACGGAGCCATGCAGGTGCGCATGGCCCATACCGGCGAGAGCCTGCAATTGCTCGATGGCCGCCAAATCGCACTGGCAAGCGATGAGTTGGTGATTGCCGACAGCAGCAAGGCGATAGGTCTGGCGGGTGTTATGGGCGGCATGGGTTCATCGATGACCACAGACACCTCAACGGTATTGCTCGAAGTCGCTTACTTTGCGCCCTCGGCCATTGCCGGGCGTGCGCGCCGCCATGGGCTGCAAACCGATGCCAGTCAACGCTTCGAGCGCGGCGTCGATCCGCAAGGTCAGCTGCTGGCCATGGAGCGCGCCACGCAATTGCTGATAGTGCTGTGTGGTGGTGCTGCAGGCCCCATTACCGCTGCGGTGGATGAGGGCGTTGATGCCCCTCGTGCCTCACTAGTGCTGCGTCGTAGCCAGCTGACTCGGTTGCTCGGAGTCAGCTTTGCAGATGATGAGGTAGCCCAAGCACTGCAGGCTCTGCAGATGGGTGTTGAGTCATTGCCAGAGGGCTGGCGGGTAGCACCACCGAGCTGGCGCTTTGATCTTGCCATTGAGCCCGATCTGATCGAGGAAGTGGCCCGCGTCATAGGCCTGGATCGCATCACAGAGGTTCCTGCGCGCTTTCCGCAGCGGTTTGGCAAGAGACCAGAGTCGCTGGTCGACGAGCGTGTGGTGCTCGATACGCTGGTGGTACGTGGCTATCAAGAAGCCATCAACTACGCATTTTGCGACCCGGTTATTCAGCAGCGCCTGTTACCCGAGTTGCAGTCCGTCAAGTTGGCCAATCCGATTGCGGCCAATCTAGGCGTCATGCGGCTGTCATTGTGGCCGGGTCTGCTGCAGGCCGCCCTAGACAATCAGCGTCGTCAGCAGGATCGCGTGCGCCTGTTCGAGTTGGGATCCGTGTTTCTGCGTGAGGGCACGGTGGTCAGTGAGCCGCGGCGCGTAGCCGGTATCGCCTTGGGCCTGCGGGTTCCGGAGCAGTGGGCTGATAAGGCTGAGGACGTTGGCTTTCATGATGTGAAGGCCGATTTAGAGGCTCTAATTAGCCTAAGCAATGCCTCTCAAGATTTTGTTTTTGATAGTAAATCACTAGCCTGCCTGCATCCTGGTCGATCCGCAGCCGTGTATCGCGACGGCGTTTGCATCGGTCATTTGGGCGAGCTGCACCCCGAATTGGTCAAGCAGATGGGTTTTGTCGGCGCCCCGGTTCTGTTCGAACTGGATCTGATTGCAGCAACCCGTCAAACAGTGGTGAGAGCCGCTCAAGTGTCGCGTTTTCCGCAGGTTAGACGCGATCTGTCGGTGACATTGCCGCGCGAAACCCCCTTGAGCGCTCTGCAAACTCGTGTCAGGGTTGCGGCTGGAACGTTGCTGCGCGAGCTTCGCTGCTTCGACGTCTACCAGGGACAAGGCATAGAATCAGGACGAAAGAGCATCGCTTTCGGCTTGATTTTACAAGATAATGATAAGACTCTCACCGACGAAGACGCGGATCGGCTGGTCGCTGCTGTGGCCGACGATCTGCGACTTAATCTGGACGCCAGGTTGCGGGAATAGGTCACATGGCACTCACCAAGGCAGAAATGGCCGAGGCATTGTTCGATCAGTTGGGTCTCAACAAGCGTGAGGCTCGCGAGCTGGTTGATCAGTTCTTCGAAGAAGTGCGCGAAGCGCTGGCCCAAGGCGAACAGGTAAAGCTGTCCGGTTTTGGCAACTTCGATTTGCGTGACAAGAATCAGCGGCCGGGCCGCAACCCTAAAACGGGTGAAGAGATCCCCATTAGCGCCCGGCGCGTGGTGACGTTCCGTCCCGGTCAAAAACTCAAGGCGCGTGTAGAAGCTTATGCTGGAACCCCGGAACAATAACGAGCTACCGGTCATACCGGGCAAGCGCTACTTCACCATCGGTGAGGTCGGCGAGTTGTGCGCGGTCAAACCGCATGTGCTGCGTTATTGGGAGCAAGAGTTTCCGCAACTCAAACCGGTCAAGCGCCGCGGTAACCGTCGTTACTATCAGCGTCAGGATGTGATCATCATCCGACAGATACGCAGCCTGCTTTATGAAGAGGGCTTCACCATCGGTGGTGCTCGTCTCAAGCTCACTGGCGAGGAGGCTCGCAGTGACACCAGCCAGAGCCAACAGATCGTGCGTCAATTGCGCAATGAGCTTGAGGAAATACTGAAGATCCTGCGCCGCTGATGTAGAGTACGCATCCGCAGCCAATTCCCTGCTGCGGTGTTTGTTGATTGCTCCGGTCGGGGCGTGGCGCAGCCTGGTAGCGCACTTGCATGGGGTGCAAGGGGTCGGAGGTTCAAATCCTCTCGCCCCGACCAACTTTCTCAGCAAACAACAACCGTGTGATCAACGCGGAACTCACCATGAACCAATCGTTCTACAAACCGAAGTGCTGCACCGCGGCTGCACTGTGTCTGCTTGCAACGCTCAACCTGGCAGTTGCTGCCGACGATGACGCTTATGTTGTCACACCCTATCGTCCTACGGTCTCCACCCCGGCCAACCTGTCGACACCGGGTTGGCTGGAACTGGAGACCGGTCTGCAGAGTCTGGGCAACCCTGACAGTAGCCGTCGTGACAGCCTGCCTTATAGCGTCAAGCTGGCACTGACACCGGACTGGGGCGTGCGCATTGGCGGTGAGCTGCTGGTGCGCGCACCGGGAGACTTTGGTGCCCGCGCAACTGGGTTTGGCGATACGTCTCTGGTGATCAAGCGCCGCTTTGCCCTGGACGACACATCGGCACTGGGCCTCGAATTCGGCGCCAATCTGCCCACGGGAAGGAACGGCTTACACAGCGGCAGTGGCGGCAGCGACTACACGGTTAATGGCATCTACAGCAGTGACTTTGCCAGTCACTGGCATACCGACATCAATCTGGCGCTCACCCACACAGGACAGACCGACGCGGGGTCTGAAAGGCAGCAATGGGCCTGGGCCGCATCCCTGTCACACGACCTGGGCGGCGGCTGGGGTCTGGCCGGTGAACTCTCGGGACTGCATCAGGCGGGCGCAGCAAATGCGCGGCAATGGCTGCTGGCCGCAAGCTACAACCCGTTAAGTGCGTTGACCTTGGACGCCGGTGTCGCCCATGCGTTGGGCGGTAACGGTCCGTCCTGGTCTGTGTTTGTCGGTGCCACGCTACCGTTGGCCAAACTATTCTAAGTTGTCATGACCAGCGCGCTGACCCTTACAAAGGTCCCTTCACACAGCGCTGGATAAACGGATACGTGTCGGTGATGTAGTAGTGGTAGATACCACTGGGAAACTCCGGCGTTACGCCAAAACGTCCGTTGCATTCATCCAGATCACCTGACCCGGCCACGTACTCATAATCCTGCGTAAATGTGCCCATCGGAAAGATGGTGGTGTTAGATGGACGACCTGCATCGGGCGTGGCTTTTTTCTGGAAGCTACCGCGCAGCACCTTGATAGCAGAGGTGGCATCAGTGGCGTTGGTATAGCCATAGCGTGCATAGATCGGAAAGCCATCTTTGGCCCAGGCAACCAGCGTCACGGCTTGGCCTTTGTTCAGCCGTGTGATGTAGCCCTCAGGCATACCGTGATAGTGATAGTCGCCGGTGGGTTGCACGTGTGCGTTGCTGGAGTCTGTGCCAAACGTAAAAGCACCACCCAGTGCCTCAATGCGCCACGGATCATTACCCGCGATGGCCACACAACCTTGGCCAGGGGCCGTGCCCGTGGCGGTGGCAGCGCAAGTGCCGGCCGTACCCGGATCGAGCTTCACACCATTGATGACAAAGCCCACGTTGCCTGCACCGCTGGTCTGACTGCCGCTGTTGGTCGGTTGCAGTCGCATGCTGGTGCTGACGTTTTGCACCGAGATGGCCGTAGCAAAGTTGCCGTCGGTGACAGGGTGATCTGGGATGCCGTTGCTGGTCATCTGCCGCAGCGATCCGCTGCAAGTCCAACTGGACTGACTGGTGGCATTGACCTTGGCGCTGCTGTTGAACGCGCTGTAGCTCAGCGGACAAGCAATGCCTGCGGTGGTGACTGCGGCGGACGATGCGCTGGGTGTAGCACTGGCTGCCGCACTTGCCGGGCCCGCACCTGCGGAGTTAGTGGCGACCACGGTGCATGAATAACTAGTGCCGTTGACAAGACCACTGACGCTGATCGGCGCGGCTACCGCAGTTGCCGTCACCGTGGAAGGGGCGGCCACGCAGCTACCCGTATAACCGGTGATGCTGGCACCGCCGTTGGAAGCCGGGGCAGTAAAGGCCAGACTGATCGACGCATTGCCCGCGGTGGCTACCAGGGCAGTTGGCGCGCCAGGGGCGGTCACTGTGGTGCCGCCGCCAGATCCGCTACCGCCCGATCCACCACCACTCGTACCGCCGCCACCGCAGCCTGATAGCAGCGCTGCCATGGCAGCAATACCCAAACTCTGTCTGATCATCGTCGTCCTCTCCGTCTGATTGCCGGCCCCATCAAGCGCCCTGACCGTGGAGCAATTGTGTACATCAAAGCGTCCACCCTTGCGGCGCCCTGCCTAGTCGGCGCACCATCTCTAGATACGGCATTTGCCGCAGTCAGACAACAACAGGGGACCTCATCCATGTGCGATCAAGACACGATGAACGATGCGCTCGATTACTCAAACCAATCGCAGGGCATCTCGCGCCGACAGTTTGGGGCGTTGGGTCTCGGTGCAGGTTTCGTGTCGATGCTACCGGCAGTTGCCAATGCTGCTGAAGTCAAAGAGAGCGAAGTGACCATCAAGACCGCTGATGGCACCTGCGATGCATACTTTGTTCACCCGACTACCGGAAAGCATCCCGCAGTGCTCATCTGGCCCGACATTTTCGGTCTGCGTGGTGCATTTCGGCAGATGGGCAAGCGCTTGGCCGAGTCGGGCTACACCGTGCTCGTTATCAATCCGTTCTATCGCTTGCAGAAAGCGCCCACTTCGCCAGAGGGTGCCGACTTTTCTAATCCTGCCGTGCGCACAACACTGATGGCTCAGATGGGGTCGCTCAACGCGACTACTACGGCAGTGGATGCCAAAGCATTCATCAGCTGGCTCGACACGCAGGCGGCAACTGACACCAAGCGCAAGATGGCTACGACCGGCTATTGCATGGGCGGTCCGTTAACCATGCGTACTGCCGCAGCACATCCGGATCGCGTCGGCGCGGGCGCGTCATTCCACGGCGCCAATCTGGCATCTGCCGCAGCCGATAGCCCGCATCTGTTGGTTCCCAAGATGAAGGCTCAGTATTTGTTCGCTATCGCAGAAAACGACGATAAGAGCCAACCGGACGCTAAGGACCTGCTGCGTGAGGCCTATGCGAAGGCCAAACTGCCTGCGGAAATTGAGGTGTATACGGGTGCCATGCACGGCTGGTGCGCACTCGACAGTCAGGTCTACAACCAGGTCCAGGCCGAAAAGGCTTGGGCCCGCATGCTGGCCTTGTTCAAAACCGCCCTGGTCTGACCAGGGCTACGGAGTCCATTATGAAACTCAATAGACTGCATGGCCTGCTGCTGGCACTGCCCTTGGCTGTGCTGGCGGCGTGTGCCAAACCACCAGCGCCACCGAGCACTGCAGTGGCGGCATTTGTGCAGCAACCGCAGGCCAGTGTCCTCGATCTCATGGCGGGCCCCGTAGATGCCGCCGCCGATGCGCTCTGGGATGCCGTTGGTACAGAGAGCACTGCTAAAGGTCCTGTAGATAAGATCCCCCAGACCGACGCGGATTGGGCAAAGCTGCGAATGCATGCGGTGATGCTGGCAGAGATGGGCAATTTGCTGATGATTGAGGGGCGCGTGGTCGCACGGCCTGGTCAATCCCTCGAGAACCCGCCGGGTGAGGGAGACCTCACTCCGGAACAGAGCCTGGCCGAGATCAATGCCAACCGCGCGGCCTTCAACGGCTTTGCCAAAGTCATGCAAGACACTGCTGTCACGTCCATCAAGGCCATCGATGCTCGTAACGTCGACGCACTGCTGGAGGCTGGCGGCGCTCTTGATGAGGCCTGCGAGACCTGCCACACGCGCTTCTGGTATCCCAAGGCTACCGCACCGCCGAAATAATAGTTGACACTCCAAGTGACCGGTCTCGTTGACACCGAGGCCGTAACTTGGTGCAGTACATCGTTCCCAGACTCCAGGGGTCGATGTTGATGTCCAGTGTCTACCCGTTCTGCGCCATCGTGGCCCAGGACGAGATGAAACTCGCGCTGCTATGCGCCGCTGTCGATCCAGGCATCGGCGGAGTGCTTGTTTTCGGAGATCGGGGAACCGGCAAATCCACCGCCGTTCGTGCTCTGGCCGCGCTGCTACCGCCCATCCGTGCCGTGCGCCACTGTGTCTATCGCTGCGACCCCGACGATAACCGTCGCTTGTGTGAACGCTGCCGTGTGCGCGCTGCCGAGGGCAAACTTCCCACTGAGAAAACTGTCGTACCGGTGGTAGACCTGCCCTTGGGTGCCACCGAGGATCGAGTCGTCGGCGCACTGGATCTGGAGCGCGCGCTGTCACGCGGCGAAAAGCATTTTTCGCCCGGTCTGCTGGCGCAAGCCAACCGCGGCTTTCTCTATATCGACGAGGTGAATCTGCTCGAAGATCATCTGGTCGATCTGCTTATCGACGTCGCCGCATCTGGCGAAAATGTAGTCGAACGTGAAGGACTTAGTGTGCGCCACCCGGCTCGCTTTGTGATTGTCGGCAGCGGCAACCCGGAGGAGGGCGAGTTGCGGCCGCAGTTACTCGATCGCTTTGGCTTGTCAGTTGATGTGCGCACGCCCACCGACCTGCAAACGCGTGTCGAGGTGGTGCGCCGCCGCGATGCTTTCGAGCGTGATGCCAACGCTTTTCTGGAGAACTGGAAATCTGCGCAGTCGCAATTACAACGCAAACTGCTCAAGGCGCGTGAACGACTGGCCACAGTGGATGTGCCAGTGGCTGCGTTGGAGCGCGCCGCACAGTTGTGCATTGAGCTTAAGACCGATGGTTTGCGAGGTGAGCTGACGCTGATTCGTGCAGCGCGTGCATTGGCCTGTTTTGAGGGCAACGGCGTCGTCAGTGATTCACACTTGAAGCGTGTTGCCGGTCCCGCATTGCGACATCGCTTGCGCCGCAATCCGCTCGACGACACCGATGCGACGCAGCGCGTCGAACGTGCCGTAGAGGACACCTTCGGCGCCTGATATGAGCGGCGCGCAGACCAATCAGCGTGGCGGTCGCCGCAGTTGGGAGCTGGCCTGTGATGCATTGCGCATCCTGGCAGTGGACCCGGTAGAAGTCGGCGGTGCTGTGTTGCGCTGCGCAGCGGGGCCGGTGCGCGACGAATGGCTGCAGGCTCTACAATCGGCTCTGCCTGCACACACACCCTGGCGTCGCATGCCTGCGACCATTACTGATGAGCGTCTGCTAGGGGGGTTAGACCTTGCAGCGACATTGCGTGCTGGCAGCCCTATGGTGCAAGCCGGCCTGCTGCGCGAGACCGACGGCGGCATAGTCCTACTAGCGATGGCAGAGCGCATCGAAGCCGCAACGGCAGCGCGACTTGCTGCGGTATTAGACCACGGTGGGTTTCGCTTGGAACGCGATGGTTTTGCTGCAACCGTGCAGGCGCGCATCGCCTGTGTAGCACTGGACGAGAGCTTCGGCGACGACGAACAGTTGCCAAACGCCTTGCTGCAAAGACTACCGCTGCTGCTCGACCTCTCCAACATTGGTTTGGATGATTTTGAGGCGCCAACACTAGATGAGCGCTGCATTGCCAGCGCACGGCATAAGCTCAAGTCTGTTCAGTCGCCACCGGAGATTGTTGAAGCCCTGTGCGCAGCAGCGATGGCCTTCGGTATTGATTCAATTCGTGCGCCCTTGATGGCGCTGCGTGTAGCGCGCATCTGTGCTGCGTTGGCAGGACGCGCCAGTGTGACGTCAGAGGATGCAAGCCTTGCCGCAGGCCTAGTGCTGGCCCCGCGTGCCACGCGCATACCCGCTCCTGCAGAGCCGGCTCCTCCAGAGCCGCAATCAGCGGACCAAGAGCCGCCTCAGCCGCCAGCGCCACCACCGGATGCGCCTCCGCCGCCGCAGACTGAAGCCGAACAGCCCCAGCAAGACCCCGAGGTTCAAACGCAAAGCGTAGAGCCTTTGCAGGAGCAGATTCTCGCTGCAGCCCAAGCTGCTATTCCTGCCGATCTGTTACTGCACTTGCTGGCTCGCAATGCTGCCGCAATGCGCCAGCGCAGCCAAGGACGCAGCGGTGCGCTGCAACAGTCGCGACGACGCGGGCGTCCTGCAGGCGTAAGGCAGGCCGTGCCACGCTTGGGGCAACGCCTCAGTGTGGTCGATACATTGCGAGCTGCAGCGCCATGGCAGAGCTTGCGTCGCAACGCATTACCCGCACAGGCGTCAGCGCGCGAGCGTGTACAAGTACGCAGCGAAGACTTTCATGTACGCCGCTACAAGCAGCGGTCCGAGACAGCCACGCTTTTTATAATCGATGCATCAGGCTCTGCAGCGCTGCATCGTTTGGCAGAGGCAAAAGGCGCCATCGAGTTGTTGTTGGCGCAGTGCTATATCCGCCGCGATCAGGTGGCTGTGATTGCGTTCCGGGGCCGCGCGGCCGAAGTACTGTTACCACCCACACGCTCGCTAGTTAGGGCTCGGCGCAGTTTGGCCGGATTGCCCGGGGGAGGCGGCACCCCGCTGGCAGCTGGTATCGATGCCGGCGCAGCCATGGCGGCCTCGTTGGTCAGGGCAGGCCTCACCCCTACAGTCGTGTTGCTCACGGACGGCCGAGGCAATGTCACGCGCGAGGGCGTTGGCAATCGCGAGCAAGCCACGCAAGAGGCGCTGTCGGCAGCAAAGGCCCTGCGCAGTGGTGGACATCGCGTCCTGGTCATTGATACCGGACCGCGACCACAGCCGCAGGCCGCGCAGTTGTCCGCCGCTCTTGGAGGACTTTATCTGCCGCTGCCTCATGCTGACGCATCGGTGTTGGCCACCGCCGTTCAGAGGTCGCGCCTTTCTGCAGACAATCGGGCTGTGGCGCGATGAATGGTGCTGCACTGCGTTGGAGTGATGAAGGAGCTGATTGGCCGCATCGCCAATCAAGCCAGTTTATTGCGGCAGGTGGCACTCACTGGCATGTGCAACGTATGGGTCAAGGCCCGGTGCTGCTGCTGCTGCATGGCAGTGGCGCATCCAGCCACTCGTGGCGTGATGTTGTGCCCTTGTTGATGTCGCACTTCACGTTGTTGATACCGGATTTGCCAGGTCATGGATTTACACCTGCGTTACCGGCACAGCAGATGTCGATGCAGGGTGTCGCTACCGCGCTCAAAGCCTTACTAGATGCACTGCAACTACAGCCAGATTGGGTTGTCGGTCACTCCGCAGGCGCCGCAGTGCTAGTGCGAATGTGCCTTAATCACAGCATCGCACCACAAGCACTGATTAGCCTCAATGGCGCACTGCTGCCGCTGTCGGGCTTGTCTACAGTATGGTTCGCACCCGTTGCGAAGCTCATGGCCAACAGCTCGCTGTTGGCAGGATTCTTGGCTTCGCGCGCGCAACGGCCGGGTGTAGTGCAGCGCCTCATCGATAGCACCGGTTCGCATCTGGATGCTGCCAGCGTTGAATGGTACGCGCGCTTGGTACGCCATCCCGCCCATGTTGCAGGCGTGCTGCAGATGATGGCGAATTGGGACCTTGATGGCTTGCGGCGCGACTTGCCAGCTTTAACTACGCCAGTTGTTTTGGTCGTGGGCTTGGGTGACCGGACCGTTGATCCAGGTCAGGCCGATCGTACGGCAGTCCTACTGCGCCATGCGCGCGTAGTGCGCTTGCCGCAACTGGGTCACCTGGCACATGAAGAGGCGCCGCAACTGGTGGCCGATTTGATCCTGCAATGCTGCGGTCATACTGCAGCGATCAGTGCCTCATGATTCCCGGCGTGGCTACAGCAGACCTGCGCATCTGCCAGCAACTGCTTGCCGATGGCTCGCGCAGTTTTCAGGCTGCGTCTTGGTTGTTGCCCCGTGCGATTCATGAGCCTGCCACGGCTCTGTATGCATTTTGTCGCGTGGCCGACGACGCCATCGACAACGGCACCGACCGCGATGCAGAACTGGCACAGCTGCGACAGCGACTTTCACTGGCTTATGCCGGTACACCGGCAGATCACGCGGCCGATCGTGCCTTTGCCGTCGTCGTTGCACAGCATGCTATTCCGCGCAGCATCCCCGAGGCCTTGCTGGAAGGCTTCGAATGGGATGCAAACGTACGCCGCTATCAAACGCTGGCCGAGCTTGAAGCGTATGCGGCACGCGTTGCTGGCACAGTCGGCGTGATGATGGCCTTGCTGATGGGGCAACGTGATCGTGCAGTGCTCTCACATGCTTGCGATCTGGGCGTTGCGATGCAGCTGACCAACATTGCCCGTGATGTAGGCGAAGACGCGCGGGCAGGGCGCCTGTATCTGCCCGAGGAGTGGTTACACGAGGCAGGTATCGACACGGAAGCTTGGTTGCAGCAGCCGGTTTATACAGAGGCGATTGGCAGTGTGGTGCAAAGACTGCTGCATGAGGCCGATACTCTGTACGCGCGCGCCTCTGCGGGTATCGCCTGGTTGCCACGACTGTGCCGACCCGGCATGCATGCGGCGCGGTTGTTGTACGCGGAGATTGGTAACGAAGTGCAGCGGCGCGGTTTGGACAGCGTAAGCGGCCGCGCCCGCGTTAGTGGTGCACGCAAATTGCAATTGCTTGGCCGCGCGTCAATAAGCGCTTTGGCACCTCGCCAACCCCTTGATGCGCAGGTGCTAGAGGAAGTGAGATTCCTGGTCGAGGCAGTGCCACCGAGCCAGACTGATTCCCCCACAAGCGGTTCGGCGCGCGATGCCAGCCAAAGCCGGGTGGACTGGATGCTGGAGTTATTCGCCCGTCTTGAGCGCGAGGAGCGCCAACAGCGTATTCCAGCCGGCAGAGGGCAGGTTTCGCAGCGGGGTTGACGCGTCACTCCCAACTGTCTAGTTTATAAGACAGTGGCTCATGGTAAGTTGCCATGACAGTCAGAGGAGGGCGCCGTGGATACACACACTCGGATAGAGAGAGCGCTGGCATCGGCCATAGAGGGCGTCTCGCAACAAGACTGCCCCGCTGGCCTGCGCGCTGCAGTGCACTACGCTGTATTTCCAGGCGGCGCGCGTATACGCCCGCGACTGTGTCTGCAGGTAGCTCGCGCCTGCGGCGACCCGGATCCCGCCGCCAGCACTGCCGCTGCCGTCGGCATTGAGCTGTTGCACTGCGCCTCGCTAGTGCACGACGACCTGCCGTGTTTTGACAACGCCAGCCTGCGACGTGGCAAAGCCTCTGTGCACCGTGCCTTTGGCGAGCCTCTGGCAGTGCTCACCGGCGACGCGCTGATCGTCCTTGCATTTGATGTGCTGACCGATGCAGCAGACATTTCGCCGCGGCGGTTGCGCACTCTCATCAAGACATTGGCGCGCGCCACTGGCATGCCTGGCGGCATCGTGGCCGGTCAAGCGTGGGAATGTGAATCGCAAATCGATCTGTCGCGTTACCAACGTGCCAAAACTGGCGCACTGTTTGCCGCCGCCACCGCTGCTGGCGCCGCTGCCGCCGGTGCCGAAGCATCACAGTGGACGCTGCTGGGCGAATCGCTGGGCGAGGCGTTTCAGGTGGCAGACGACATCCGCGATGTTGCCGATACGTCTGCCCAAATGGGCAAAGACGCTGCGCAAGACGCAACATTGGGCAGACCCAATGCCGCATTGCAGCTGGGCCTGGATGGTGCGTTAAACAGGCTTGACGATCTGATCACCGCAGCAGTGGATTCCATTCCAGCATGCGTGGGTGGGCGGCAGCTGCGTAAGCAAATCATCAGTGAGGCGGCACGTCTGTTGCCACCATCGCTTGCACGGCCTATGCGTGTCGTTGCCTGAAGCCTGGCTTGCTCTGCGTGACCGGTGCCTCACCAGCAGCCGGTTTCGTGACTGGGCCGCCGCGTTTCCCCTGACTCGATTTATCGCTCGCCGCAATGCGAGCGCTATTTTCGACCTGTGTAACGGCTTTGTGTATTCACAAGTGTTGCTGGCCTGTGTGCAGTCCGGTTTGCTCGTGCGCTTACGTGCCAGTCGTGCAAGCCTGCAAGCGTTGGCCGCAACCCTGCAGATGCCAGCCGAGGCTACCCAACGTCTGCTCGATGCCGCCCTAGCGCTGCATCTGGTGCAACGCCGAGGCAGCGAGGCTCAGCAACCGCTTTATGGGCTCGGTGCGCAGGGCGCCATGATTGTTGGCAACCCTGCAGTACTGGCAATGATTTCGCACCACGCGCTGTTGTATCGCGATCTGCAAGATCCATTGGCGCTGCTGCGGGGTCAGCTGCCATCCACACTCCTACGTGAATACTGGGCCTATGCGCGCAACGGTGCGCCTAGCGGTTTGGCTGCAGAGGGCACCAGCGATTACACCGCCCTGATGGCAGGCTCGCAGGCACTGGTCGCGGGTGAGATCCTGGCGGCTCATGATCTGGGCTCCTATCGCTGCGTATTGGATGTCGGCGGTGGCAACGGCCAATTCCTGCGCAGCGCACTCACAGCCACCCCTGGCTTGCACGCCATGCTCTTCGATCTGCCAGCGGTAGCCGATAGTAGTCGGGCGCATTTTGAGGCCGCCGGCCTCACCAATCGAGTGCAAATCACAGGTGGGGATTTCTTCAAGGATCCGCTGCCCAGTAGTGCCGATTTGGTGACGCTGGTGCGGGTGCTACACGACCACGATGACGGGCCCGCCCTGCAATTGCTGCGCGCGATTCGTCGGGCACTGCCCCCTGGAGGCCGGTTGCTGATCGCTGAGCCCATGGGCAGTGATGGTGGGCCGGAGCGGGTGGCCGATGCCTATTTCGGCTTTTACCTGCTGGCCATGGGGCAGGGCCGGGCCCGGTCGCCAGCCCAAATTTGCGCCCTCCTTGCGGCCGCCGGATTCGCCGCTCCCCGTGAGCTTTTAACCCATGTACCCCTGCAAACCCGGGTGCTGCTCAGTGTGGTAGATCCGAATTGACAATTACAGTTGACAATCTAAAACGTAAGGCTCATTTTACACCGGTGTTGTGTCAAAGGTGCCGATAAGGGTTCTCAGAAACTCATTCGCCGATCATGCAAACGCCCTCTATCACCCAATCGCTCGACGCTCTAGCCGTCGTGCTAACCCAACCCGAACACATCGGGTTGCAGCGCTTGGCACTGTCCGATCCCGGTGATGAGGACATCGTCGTAGATGTGCATTGGAGCGGCATCAGCACTGGCACCGAAAAACTCCTTTGGACCGGCAAAATGCCCACCTTTCCTGGCATGGGTTACCCGCTGGTGCCGGGCTACGAATCCGTAGGCACCGTACGCAGCGCGGGCTGCGCCTCGGGCCGCCAGCGCGGTGAGCAGGTTTTCGTTCCGGGCTCAAAATGCTTCGGGCCAGTGCGAGGCCTGTTCGGTGGCGCTGCACAGACTGTCGTGGTTCCCGGTTCCCGCGTTGTGCCCATCGGTGGTTTGGCGGAGCAGGGAGTCCTGCTCGCGTTAGCAGCAACTGCTTTTCACGCTGCCGTGGGTCACAGCCAACCCGATTTGATCATCGGCCACGGCGTGCTGGGTCGATTGCTCGCTCGGCTGGCAGTAGTAGCGGGATCACCGCCCCCAGTGGTCTGGGAGACCAATCCAGGTCGACATGCGGGTGCAGCAGGCTACAGCGTTATTCATCCCGATCAAGATTCGCGTCGCGACTATCGCAGCATCTACGACGTCAGCGGCGATAACAGCATTCTCGACACGCTGGTGCCGCGCCTGGCGCGCGGTGGAGAGATCGTATTGGCCGGTTTCTATACGCAGCCTTTGTCGTTTGCGTTTGCACCAGCCTTCATGCGCGAGATGCGCCTGCGTATTGCCGCCGAATTCAACGACAGCGATTTGCTGGCTGTGCGCGATCTGGCGCAGTCCGGTCGCCTGTCACTTGATGGCCTCATCACACACCGTCATGACGCCACCGAAGCCGATTCCGCTTATCGCACCGCCTTTGGCGATGCCAAGTGCCTGAAGATGATTCTCGATTGGAGAGCCTGCTCATGACTACTTCCGCTGTCAGCATGGAATCCTTGCGTGCCGGTGAACAGCGCACTGCCGCATTGCGCGCAGAGGCCGCAGTAGAGCCAGATCCGGTGGAAACCGCTGCCCCGGTCAGCAAGACTCAGGTCATTGCCATCTATGGCAAGGGCGGTATTGGCAAGAGTTTCACACTCGCCAATCTCTCTTACATGATGGCGCAGCAGGGTAAGCGCGTACTGCTGATCGGCTGCGATCCAAAGAGCGACACCACATCGCTGCTGTTCGGTGGTCGCGCCTGCCCAACGATCATCGAAACCTCGGCTCGCAAGCGCAACGCTGGCGAACAGGTATCCATCAGCGATGTCTGTTTCAAGCGTGACGGTGTCTTCGCCATGGAACTTGGCGGCCCGGAGGTCGGTCGTGGTTGCGGCGGTCGCGGCATCATTCATGGCTTCGAACTGCTCGAGAAGCTCGGCTTCCACGAGTGGGGCTTTGATTACGTGCTGCTCGACTTTCTGGGCGATGTGGTCTGCGGCGGCTTTGGTCTGCCCATCGCACGCGACATGTGTCAAAAGGTCATCGTCGTCGGCTCCAACGACTTGCAGTCGCTGTATGTGGCCAACAATGTCTGCTCCGCGGTGGACTACTTCCGCAACCTCGGCGGCAACGTCGGTGTCGCCGGCATGGTCATCAACAAAGATGATGGCACTGGCGAGGCAGCGGCATTTGCAGCGGCTGCCGGTATCCCCGTGTTGTCGGCCATTCCGGCCCATGACGAGATCCGTCGCAAAAGCGCCAACTACGAAATCATCGGCCGTCCAGGTAACACCTGGGCGCCCTTGTTTGAACAGCTCGCCACTCAAGTCGCTGAAGCACCGCCTGTCAGGCCTCGCCCGCTGAGCCAAGACGCACTGCTGGGTCTGTTCAAGGGAGATGCGGTGGGTCGCGGCGTAGTGCTCGATCCGGCAACCCTCGATGACATGTGCGGCGGCTTGCAGAAGCTTGCCAAGCCCTCCCTCGAAGTTCACTACGACCCGAGCTGAGGCACAGCGCCCCCATGACTCAAACCACGGCAGACGTGCTTCCTCCAACCTCCGGTGACGGCGTCGGCTGTCACGGTGGTAAGGATGAGATGCGCCGTGCCGCAGCGGCGGCTGGCAAGAGCGAGACGCTTGACCGGTACGCAGCCGACTATCCAGTGGGGCCTCACGATCAGCCGCAAAGCATGTGCCCCGCGTTCGGCTCATTGCGCGTCGGTCTGCGTATGCGCCGCACTGCCACGGTACTGTCAGGCTCAGCCTGCTGTGTCTATGGCTTGAGCTTTACTTCGCACTTCTATGGCGCCAAGCGCAGCGTCGGCTACGTACCGTTTAATTCCGAAAGCTTGGTGACCGGCAAGCTGTTCGAAGACATTCGCGATGCCGTGTACCAACTGGCAGACCCGGAAAAATACGACACAGTCGTAGTCACCAATCTGTGTGTGCCCACCGCATCCGGTGTGCCGCTACAAATCCTGCCTCCCGAAATCAATGGTGTTCGCATCATTGGCATCGATGTACCCGGCTTTGGTGTGCCCACGCATGCCGAAGCCAAGGACGTACTGGCAGGCGCCATGCTGCGCTATGCAAGGCAGGAGGCCAGCCAAGGCCCCGTGCAGGCACCGCGTGCGGGTCGCAGTGAGCGGCCTACTGTCACCTTGCTGGGCGAAATGTTCCCGGTCGACCCTGTTGGTATCGGCATGCTGCTCGAGCCGCTTGGCCTTGCTGCAGGTCCGACAGTCCCCACTCGCGAGTGGCGCGAACTCTATGGTGCACTCGACTGCGCCGCAGTGGCTGCGATTCATCCGTTCTACACCGCGTCTGTGCGAGAATTTCATGCAGCGGGTCGCAAAGTAATCGGCTCGGCACCTGTGGGCGTAGACGGCACTGCGGCCTGGCTCGATTCCATTGCTGAAGCCTGTGGGATCAATGCGGCGCTGGTCGGTGCCGCTAAAGATCGCTTCCTGCCAATCATCAAGGCAACGCTGGCGAAGTCGCCCATCAAGGGCCGCATTACGCTATCAGGCTACGAAGGTTCAGAGCTTATCGTGGCTCGTCTGCTGATTGAGGCCGGAGCAGATCTGCGCTATGTCGGCACCGCCTGTCCTCGCACACCCTGGTCCGATCCAGACCGGCAGTGGCTCGAGGCCCACGGTGTGCGCATTCAGTACAGAGCTTCTTTGCAGCAAGACATTGCAGCAGTAGAAGAGTTCAAACCCGATTTGGCTATCGGTACAACGCCAGTCGTGCAGCACGCCAAGCAACTGGCCATTCCTGCGCTGTATTTCACCAACCTGATTTCCGCCAGGCCGCTCATGGGTGTGGCCGGTGCCGCTTCGTTGGCACAAGTGGTCAATGCCGCCATGGCCAACAAGTCGCGCTTCGATGCGTTCCGCGACTTCTTTGAAGGTGTGGGCGAGGGCGACACAGCGGGTGTTTGGGAAGACGTACCGGAAGACCATCCAGAGTTTCGCGAGCAGGTGCGCCGCCAGATGGCGCGCGCCGCTGCCAAGCGCAAAGCCGAGGAGATGGGCTGATGCTCGTCATCGACCACGACAGAGCCGGCGGCTATTGGGGGGCGGTATACGTCTTTACCGCCGTCAAGGGCCTGCAGGTCATCATTGACGGTCCTGTCGGCTGCGAAAACCTGCCGGTTACTTCGGTGTTGCATTACACCGATGCGTTACCGCCGCACGAATTGCCCATCGTGGTCACGGGCCTGTCTGAGGACGAGCTTGGTCAGCACGGCACAGAAGGGGCGATGAAGCGTGCTCATCGCACTCTGGATCCGGATCTGCCCAGCGTCGTGGTTACCGGCTCTATTGCAGAGATGATCGGTGGTGGTGTCACGCCCGAGGGCACCAACATCCAACGCTTCCTGCCGCGCACCATTGATGAAGATCAGTGGCAGTGTGCCGACCGCGCCATTAATTGGCTGTGGACGCAGTATGGGCGCAAGAAGATTCCTGCGATTAAGCCGCGTGCCGAAGGCACCAAGCCCAAGGTCAACATCATCGGCCCCAGCTACGGATGCTTCAATCTGGCCTCTGATATGGCAGAGATTCGGCGCCTTGTTGAAGGTATCGGTGCCGAGATCAACCTGGTGATGCCGCTGGGCTGTCACTTGCAGGACGTACCGCGTCTGAGCGATGCGGAAGTCAACATCTGCATGTACCGCGAGTTTGGTCGTCTGTTGTGCGAGACGCTGGAACGACCCTATCTGCAGGCACCGATTGGCGTGCACAGCACGACACGCTTCCTGCGCAAACTCGGCGAACTGCTCGGCTTGGATCCAGAGCCGTTCATCACCCGCGAGAAGCACACCACTATCAAGCCGCTGTGGGACCTCTGGCGTTCAGTGACACAAGACTTTTTTGCCACAGCTAGCTTTGCAGTTGTAGCCACCGATACCTATGCACGTGGACTGCAACAGTTCCTCGAAGGTGAGATGGGTTTGCCGTGCACGTTTGCGGTCAGTCGCAAGGCCGGAATCAAGCCAGACAACGAAGCAGTGCGAACACTGATTCGCGAGAAGCCGCCGTTGATGCTGTTTGGCAGCTTCAACGAGCGCATGTACATGGCAGAGGCGGGCGCTCGCGCTCTCTATATTCCAGCATCGTTTCCAGGCGCTCTGATACGCCGCCACACTGGCACACCCTTCATGGGTTATGCCGGTGCGACCTATCTCATCCAGGAAACTTGCAACGCGCTGTTTGATGCGCTGTTCCACATCCTGCCGCTCGGCACCGACCTCGACAAGGTCGATGCAACGCCATCACGCATGCACCGCGAGCTGCGGTGGGACGATGAAGCAAAGGCACTCTTCGAGGAATGGCTCGAAGAGCAGCCGGTGCTGGTGCGCATCTCTGCGGCCAAGCGCGTGCGCGATGAAGCAGAGCGCGCAGCAAGACAAGCAGGTCACGAGCAAGTAACCGTCGAGCATTTGCCAGGCATGGCAGCGCGTCGGCGCATGCAGGAGCCAGCATGAGTATGCAGCGCTTTTGCACCACAGAATTTCCGGTACAACGCGCCGCCAACGGCGCCGTTGGGGCGTACAAGACCGGAAATCCGCCCGGGAAACCGGGCGGGACCCCTTCCATGACGGGTGTCATGGAAGGTCCCTCACGCGCGGGATTAATGCGCGGAAACGGCCGCAAGGCCTGAAAAGAGGTACCTCAAAATGGCTGAAGAGAAAAAAGGTCTGACGGGCCTGACCCACGGGGAGGCTAAGGAGTTCCATAGCCTCATGGTGGGCAGCACTTTGGCGTTCATCGCGTTGACGCTGGTCGCGCATGTGCTGATCTGGAACTGGCGTCCCTGGTTCTAACCAGCACGCATAACTAAAGGAGCAAGTCACATGTACAAAATCTGGCTAATTCTCGATCCGCGTCGCGCGATGGTGGCCGTTCTGGTCTTCGCGTTCGGCATGGTTCTGGTGAACCACTTCGTGCAACTGAGCACGCACCGGTATGGCAGCTGGCTGAACGAGGGCGCAACGCCCGCCGCTCAGCAGGCGCCCCTGCCGGCACCGGCCAAGTAATTGGCACGCCGGACGGCAGTGGAGCTGGGCTTCCCGGTTTCCTGTTTCACTGTCGTCCGGATTTCTTGCCCATCCCGGCGTTGCTAGCGCTCCTGGCAGGAGGATTCGAAAATGTCTTTGCTGAGTTTTGAAAGAAAATACCGTATTCGTGGCGGCACGCTGTTGGGCGGCGACCTGTTCGACTTTTGGGTCGGACCGTTCTACGTCGGTTTCTTCGGCGTCACCACCGCACTCTTTTCCATGGTCGGCATCGCGATGATCCTCTACGGAGCGGCCATCGGACCAACTTGGAATCTCTGGCAGATCAACATAGCCCCGCCTGACCTCAGCTATGGGCTGCAGCTTGCACCCCTTAAGCAGGGTGGCCTGTGGCAGGTGATCACCTTCTGCGCAGTTGGTGCCTTCTCATCGTGGGCACTGCGTGAAGTGGAGATCTGCCGCAAGTTAGGTATGGGATACCATGTGCCCATCGCCTTTAGCACTGCCATCTTGGCCTACGTCACGTTGGAAGTGATCAGGCCGGTGCTGATGGGTGGCTGGGGCCATGCCTTCCCTTACGGCATCTTTTCGCACCTGGACTGGGTGTCGAACGTTGGCTACCAGTATCTGCACTTCCACTACAACCCGGCGCACATCATTGCTGTGTGCTTCTTCTTTACCACGGTACTGTCGCTGGCCTTGCACGGCTCGCTGGTACTGGCGGCAATTAATCCGAAGAAGGGTCAAGTAGTCAAAGGTGCCGAACACGAGAACACCTTCTTCCGCGACTTCATCGGCTACTCCGTGGGCACTCTGGGCATACATCGCCTGGGCTTCCTGCTGGCAGTCAACGCTGGTGTATGGAGCGCCATCTGCATCGTGATCAGTGGACCGCTGTGGACTCGCAGCTGGGCCGATTGGTACGGCTGGTGGTTGAACATGCCGGTCTGGAACTAGCTGAGGAGCATTCCCATGGCTGAATACCAAAATCTCTTCACGCGAGTGCAGGTATCTGCACCGCACTATCACGGTGTGCCGCACACCGGCGGTGGCATTTGGGGCCGGCACGGCAGTGGCGGTGTAAGCCATCTGCTGGGCCGACTTGGCGACGCTCAAATAGGCCCTGTTTATCTGGGCACATTGGGGTTGGCCTCTTTGCTCTCGGGCCTTCTGGCATTCGAGATCATCGGCCTCAATATGTGGGCCTCAGTGGGCTGGAGCCCGCTGCAGTTCATTAGACAGTTAGCGTGGCTTGCACTTGAGCCTCCTGCGCCTGGGTATGGTCTGACCATCCCACCGCTGAAGGATGGTGGCTGGTGGCTGATGGCGGGCTTCTTCCTGACGCTGTCAGTGATGTTGTGGTGGGCGCGGACCTATCGTCTGGCACGCAAGCTCGAGATGGGAACACATGTGGCCTGGGCCTTCGCGGCAGCCATATGGTTGTTCTTGGTTCTCGGCTTCATCCGCCCAGTTTTAATGGGTAGTTGGTCAGAGGCCGTGCCCTTCGGCATCTTCCCGCATCTGGACTGGACCTCAGCGTTCTCACTGCGCTATGGCAACTTGCTCTACAACCCGTTCCATGCGTTGTCGATCGTGTTCCTTTACGGCTCAGTACTGCTGTTTGCCATGCATGCCGGGACCATCCTGGCGGTCAGCCGCTTCGGCGGCGAGCGCGAGGTAGAGCAGACGCTGGACCGCGGCACAGCCGCAGAACGAGCGGCGTTGTTCTGGCGCTGGACCATGGGCTTCAATGCAACCATGGAGTCCATCCACCGTTGGGCTTGGTGGTGCGCCGTGTTGTGCATGATCACCGGTGGCATTGGCATCCTGCTGACCGGCACTGTTGTAGACAACTGGTACCTGTGGGCAGTCAAGCACGGTGTTGCTCCGACCTACCCGCAGTCTTTCCCAACCGTGGTGGATCCCGCCCTTGTTCCTGGAGTAACGCCATGATTCGCGCTACCCGTCTATTGGTTGTACTGGGGCTATCCAGCGCGCTGCTGGCCGGCTGTAGCAAATCTGGAGTGGAGTCGGTGCAGAACGGCTACCGCGGCACCGGCATGGCTACCCTCTATGACAAGGACAGAGTCGCAGCCCAGTATGCGGCCAGTCAGTTGCCTACGGTTTCCCCCGCAGCACCTAGCGAGGGACCTACTGCCGGCCAGATCTACCAGAACGTCAAGGTTCTGGATGATCTGTCTGCAGCAGAGTTTGCACGCGTAATGCTGTCAATCACCGAGTGGGTCGTCCCCAAGGACGCTCCGCCGGAACAGGCGGCTTGCAACTACTGCCATTCAGCAAATCTAGCTGACGACACCAAGTACCAGAAGGTTGTTGCGCGCAAGATGCTGCAAATGACACGTGACATTAACAGCAAGTGGCAGACCCACGTTGCTGCTACAGGCGTCACTTGCTACACCTGCCACCGTGGCAACGCAGTGCCTGCTTATGCTTGGTTCAAGGACCCGGGTCCTGGTCACCAGAGCGGCATCATCGCCACGCGCGCAGGGCAGAACACGCCCTCGTTGGCTAGCGGCCTGACTTCACTGCCATATGACCCTTTCACACCGTTCTTGCTCAATGCCGAGCCGATCCGTGTTGAAGGTAAGACCATTGGCGGCGATGGCAACCGCAGCTCGATCAAGCAAGCGGAGTGGACCTACTCGTTAATGGTTCACATGTCAGAGTCGCTGGGCGTCAATTGCGCGTACTGCCATAACACCCGGGCCTGGAGTGACTGGTCACAGAGCACACCACAACGTGTCACTGCATGGCATGGCATCCGTATGGCTCGTGAGCTCAACAACCAGTATATGGTTCCGTTGACTGAGACTTTCCCTGCCAACAGGCTCGGAGTAACTGGCGACGTTGCCAAGGTCAACTGCAGCACCTGCCATCAGGGTGTCTACAAGCCGATGTTTGGCGCATCGCTTGCCAAGGACTATCCGGAATTGCGCGGCCGCAAGGCTGCTCCAGAGGCCACGCCGCCTGTGGCTGCAGCACGCTAAGTTAAGCATGGCAAGTACTGCACCTGCGCTTGATGTAATGCTGGCCAGTCCGCGCGGATTCTGCGCGGGCGTGGTGAGAGCCATCGAGATAGTCGAGCGAACACTCGACTCGCAGGGCGCTCCGGTCTACGTCTATCACGAGATCGTGCATAACGGTCACGTGGTAGACGGCCTTCGCGCACGCGGAGCTGTATTCGTAAACGATCTGGCGGATATTCCCGTGGGCGCAGTGACAGTATTCAGCGCGCACGGTGTCTCCAATGCCATCGTTGACGAGGCGAGGGCGCGTGGGCTTCGGGTGATTGATGCCACCTGTCCTCTCGTAGCCAAGGTGCATACCCAGGCCAGACAATACGCACAGCGCGGCTATTCCCTAATTCTCGTAGGGCATCCGGGTCACGAAGAGATTGTTGGCACCATGGGGTCTGTAGACAGACCGATGCATTTGGTCTCCTCAGTACAAGACGTCGAGAAGCTTGTATTGCCAGAGGGTGATTCAGTTGCCTATGTAACCCAGACCACTCTTAGCGTGGATGACACTCGCAGCATCATCACAGCACTGGTGCGTCGGTTTCCGAATATTGAAGGGCCCGAGTTAGATGACATCTGCTACGCCACTCTCAACCGTCAACGCGCGGTGAGGGCCATGGCTAAAGAGGTGGATCTGATGCTGGTCGTCGGTTCACGCAACAGCTCAAACACAAATCGCTTGCGTGAAGTGGCTGCGCAGGAAGGCCTTGCAGCCTATTTAGTCGAGAACGCGAGCCAACTGCAACCTGAATGGTTCAGTGGGACTGCACGAGTTGGTGTCACTGCCGGCGCGTCCGCACCAGAGATCCTGGTCGAGCAAGTGATAGAACGCCTGCGTCGAGAGTTCGGCGCCGGGACAGCAGTTCAACAGGTTGGCGAACCAGAACGAGTCAGCTTTAAGCTGCCCCCGCTGCTTGCTGCAGCGGGCTAATAACTGCCGCTGCTTTAGGGCTGTCCAGCGCGAGCTTTCGCACTGGAGGCGCTGACGCTGTTATAGGGCCTGAACCGCAGCCAGGATGCTGTCAACATCTAAGCCAGCCTCTGTCAACGCTTCGTCCCGGGTTCCCTGTTCTATCCACTGGTCAGGCAAACCCAACTGCATCAGGCGGACATTGACGCCGTGCTGACGCAGCACCTCACTGACAGCACTACCGGCACCACCGGCAAGAGCATTCTCTTCTAGCGTTACCAGACAATCATGACTGGCTGCCAACTCGAGCACCATGCTCTGATCTAAAGGCTTTACAAACTGCATATCGATCACTGTCGCGCCAATTTGCTCGGCGACCAGCAGTGCCCGATCGAGCAAGGTTCCAAATACCAGCAGAGCGATGCGAGACCCAGCACGGCAATGGCGTGCCTTACCAACGGGCAGCAACGCAGGTGCTGCATCCGGTAAGGGTGCAGTGATTGCAGCGCGCGGATAACGCACCGCAGCAGGTCCGCCACACTCCAAAGCAGTAGCGAGCATGTCCCGCAGCGCCTCACCAGATGAGGGCGTCATGATCACCATGCCGGGAATGCACCGCAGGAAGCTGATGTCATAGGCACCCGCGTGAGTAGCGCCGTCGGGGCCAACCAGCCCGGCACGGTCAATGGCAAACACAACGGGCAAGTTCTGCAATGCCACATCGTGTAGCAACTGGTCATAGCCTCGCTGCAGGAAACTTGAATAAATGGCGACAACGGGCTTCATGCCCTGGCAAGCGAGCCCAGCTGCCAAGGTAATGCAATGCTGCTCTGCAATGCCCACGTCTATATATCGATTCGGGAACAGCTCTGCATAGCGCACCAACCCAGAGCCCTCGCGCATAGCAGGGGTAATTGCAACCACTCGCGAATCATGCGCGGCGGTCTGGCAGAGCCAGTCGCCAAAAACCTGTGTATAGCTGGTTGACGGTTTGCTTGCTTGCATCTCCCCGGTACGCGGGTCGAATCCAGTGACACCATGATATTTGATGGGGTCAGCTTCAGCCGGTGCGAACCCTTGACCCTTGCGGGTAACCACATGCAGCAAGCGTGGACCCTTCATATTGCGCAATTGCCGCAATACCGCGACCAATCCTGGCAAGTCGTGACCGTCTACCGGTCCAACGTAATTAAACCCAAGATCTTCAAACCATTGACCCTCAACCACCATACCCCGCGCCTTGCGCTGAGCACGATCTGTAGCGCCCAAGCGCGCCGGCTGCGCTGCGCGTTTGCTGCTGGCAGCACGGGCACTGGGCGAGGGCATACCCTCGGTCAGCGTCGCCAGATACGCAGGCATGGCACCAACATTGGGTGAAATAGACATGCGGTTATCGTTAAGAACAACGAGCAAGTCGGTAGCGAGACTGCCAGCATGAGCCAGTGCCTCGTAAGCCATACCTGCCGTAATAGCACCATCGCCAATAATTGCTATCGCCTTGTGATCAAGGCCGCGCAATTGGTTCGCCATAGCCATACCCAAAGCAGCACTGATAGAGGTGCTTGAGTGGCCCGCGCCAAATGCATCGTAGGCACTCTCGTCACGGCGCAGAAAACCAGACAATCCGCGTTGACGACGAATAGTGGCGAGTCGCTTGCGGCGGCCAGTGAGCATCTTGTGCGGATAGCACTGATGACCCACATCCCACACAAGTGAATCGTCTGGCGTATTGAAAATATAGTGCAGAGCGATAGTAAGCTCTACGGTTCCTAAGCCTGCGGAGAGGTGCCCGCCGGTCTGGCCAACGCTTTGAATAAGTCTTTCGCGCAGTTGCTGCGCGAGGTCAGGCAGCTGCTCTACAGCCAGTTCCCGCAGATCTGCGGGGCTGTCGAGTTGATCGAGCAAAGACTCACAGGCTACGGCTTCGGGATGGTACATGGCTTCACCGGCTTGCAGAGC
Source organism: Pseudomonadota bacterium (assembly GCA_947449495.1). Classification (GTDB taxonomy): domain Bacteria; phylum Pseudomonadota; class Gammaproteobacteria; order Steroidobacterales; family Steroidobacteraceae; genus ZC4RG30. The sequence continues at coordinate 9,214 of CANFSB010000006.1, read as the reverse complement.
TCGCCTCCAGGGGAGGCGGCACTGCATTTTGTTGTTTTACGTTCGGCCTATCCAAATTCGATGTCGACTGTTGCCACTGCCACAGACGCTCACTGTCCCAGGGCAGAACCATGAACCAGTGCTCAACCAGTGCCAGCAGAACTAACGTCAGGAGTAGCGTGTAGCCGCTGGCCTGAAATTCGTTTGGGTTAGCAGCCAACTGTGCAATGAGCCAACCTGCTAAAGCAGTAATGGCAGTGACAGCAACTGGGAACAGAAAGTTGATGCGTTGTGCACCAAAAAAACTTTTGAGGTACTGCAGGTGGGGTGGCAGAAATTGCTCGCCCCGGTTGGGCACACCCAAAAACAGATTGAGCTTGGCACTGAGCCGCATGATCCAAAGCAGCATGAACGTGGCCCAACCTACGTCGTTGGCACCACCACGCGTAAGCAGCCCCACCAAGATCATCCCAACAGCGATGGCGACCTCGTGCCAAAGAATGGCTGCAACCGAGTGCCAGAAGTGGTTTGGGCCCTTACAACCAGTCTCGCAGGGCTGCCGGCGAGGGCCGGTAACGTAGCCCAGCAAAAAACTGGTTTCTACCCACGCCCAGACACCCATGCCACTGGCGAAGGCAACAAAAGCCCCACCCACGCTGACATCATCACGGGTGTTCCATAAGCCCTGCATGCCTGCATACAGCACCACTGTCATGCCCAGCATGCTCACTGGAAAGCTGCCTCGTGGCAGCCTTACCAGCTTGAGGATCACGCCAGTGCTGCCCCACCACAGGGAAAGCGTAAACAGCACGGGTAGGGCGTACAGAGTCATGAATAGCCGGTCCGCTTACCAGGCCGGAACCGTGCGAATCGAGTCGGGCAGGGCGTTGGGCTTGGTGGGCAGGAAATACAGCCGCACAAATGTCGCAGCCGCTGCAACAGTCAAACCTGCACGTTTGATAAAGCCAACCACACCACCCGCCGCCTTGGCCTCATCGATCGCTGCAGCAAGATGCCGCAGACGCTCAAATCCCGCACGCAATACAGGGCTTTCAAGATCGAGCGTCAGCGGAAAGACCTGACGGGTAGTCTCAGTAGTGATCTCAAACACCTGTCGGTCATACACCGTCGGATCAATGCCAAACGCCGCATGCAGGGCAGGTCGGTTGTGATCGCGCACATACATGGTGGCGAACACTGCAAGCAGGAAAAACCGTATCCACAGTTTGTTATAGCCGCGCAGCAGTTCTGGTTTCGCCCGCATCAACAATGCAAAGGCTTCGCCATGACGAAATTCGTCGTTGCACCAAGCTTCGAACCACTTAAAAATCGGGTGAAAGCGGTTATCTGGGTGGCGCTCCAGCTGCCTGAAAATGGAGATGTAACGCGCGTAGCCGATCTTCTCCGACAGATAGGTCGCGTAGAAGATAAATTTAGGCTGAAAGAACGTGTAGGCCTTGTCCCGGCGCAGTGTTCCCAAATCCACTGCCAGACCATAGTCCTTGAGTGCCTGATTGATAAAGCCCGCGTGCCGTGCCTCGTCGCGCGCCATATACCCCATCAGCGCTCGCATATCCGGATTTTGCACATTGCGCTTTATGTCGCTGTAAAGCACACAGCCAGAGAACTCTGCGGTCACAGAGCTGATCAGAAACTCCAGGAACTCAGCGCGCAATTCCGGCGAAAGATTACGCAGTTCATCGCGAAATCCTGCATCGCGCTCGAAATGATGTCGGTTTTCATCGCGCTCAAACTCTTGAATCAGACCATCGAACTCAGCTCGCACAGGCGAGACATCAAACGCATCCATCGCTGCGAAATCTGTCTTGTAAAAGCGAGGTGTCAGCAAGGTGTTGGCTTCCGCCACCTTCATTGCATCGCTGGGGGTTTCGATCGCAGCTACCGAGGTCATGAATTCTCTCCTGTCAAATCTTTGCGACGGCAGACTTGGGTTGGGCAGCTCTGAGCAGATCAGAGAACACCCGCAGGTTTTCGCTACCGAAGGCGTCGAGACTTACCTGCCTACCCGTGGCCGGGTCATGCAGACTGATCCCGCCATCAGCGCGCAGCATCAGTTCGAAAGGGATCTCAGGGCCAATGCCGCTACGGTGCCTATCCCGAGTAAAGCTGCGCATCACACTGCGCGCAAATCCATTGGTGGTGGGTGCAAACTCGCTGACCTGCTTGCCGCTTGTGGCACTGATGACATCAACCCCACCATCACGACGGTCAACAAACCGAAGTTGAACCGTTGCTCGCGCATCGACCAAAGACGGCGCAGTTTCCGCAACCCGTTCGCGTCCCTGTGCGGCAATGATGAGCAGCGCGATCACAAAACCGGCTACTCCATAACCGACAAACCGTTCCTTAGAGGAAGGCTTCGAGCTGTGCGCAGCGCCCATATCAGACTCCAGATTAAGCCGTAGCCAATGAACTGTCGGTGTTGGCTGACTCGACAGCACTACGCTGTTGACGTTGCACGACCGGGCTGTTTTGCAAGGTTTGAACCAGCAGGGCACCGACAGCTTCGTGGTCTCGCAATGCACGCAGCATCGGCTGTGGCTGCCGCCACTGCCATGGGCGAACATGTGGCCACAGCAGCAGGTAGCTGACGCGCTCGTCAGGTGCCAATTGCAAGGCAACATCGCCGCAGTTCAGCCCACGAGCTACAGCCGATACGCCGTCAACGAGGGAAAGTGGCAGATTCATCGTGACGGGCATCGCAATGCCCTGGCGAATCACAATGCGGCGTTCAGTCAAGCTGTACACCGTGGTGCGTGCAGCTAGCCAAGCAATGAAGACAAGCAAGCCAAGGCCTGATGCCAGCAGCAGCACAGGCCAAGCCAAACCGCTTAACACCGTTTGAAGCGCAGTACCCTCGGCAAGATTAAGAATGGCTCGCGCGACAATTACTGCCGCGCCATACCAGGCAAATGCACGCACTCGATAGCCGTGCATTGCCAGCTCGCGCCAGTCCGGCGCACCCTGCCAGAGCAGGCGTTCGCCTGCCGGCAAGGCTGCCGGCAGCCCACGCTGCGGCTCAAAGTCGAAGTCGTCGTGACTCACAGCAGCGGTCCAAGACGATCGGGTGTGGCATACAGATGGCCACTGGCGTAGTAGGCCGTAATCCGGTCCTCTTCACGCTTGGTTACCTGATCCACATTGGCTAAACGCGGAGCTGTTGAGAACTGCTCGGCGGTGATCGAGGCAACCTTTACCTTACGATCGCGCACGTCATAGCGAATGAAGCCGGCAGGCAGAAGCACTGAGCCCCCGCTTTGCAGGTTGACCTCTAGATAGCGGATCTGCGGCTCAGAGCGATCGATCCAAGCCTCACCCACTGTGCCGGGCGACTTACCATCGCAAGCAACGACCGCGAAGCCGCGCGGGTCGGTGTCATGCGGAGAGATGCCATGATCAGTCGCAACGCGTAGCGGCACGATCATCAGTGAGCCATCCAGCATGCGCTCCGGAACATCAGCACGCAGCGCATAGGCCGCAGGCCCGACTCCATCCAACATGGGGTTGCCGGTGGGCTGCAGCGGTGCGCCCGGCCAAGGTGCTACAGGCTCTGCAGCCAAGGCAGGCTGCGGATCGGAGCCTCGCGGTGCCTGAATGCTGGTGCCATCGGCAAGCATAAAGGTCTTCGGCTCAGGGACCGAAGGAAACCCCTGAATACTGATAGTCGTACCAGGTTTGGTGCCTTTGCCCTGCAGCGGATAGCCCTCGCGCTTGTCTTCGCGATGCAAGTAGTAGAGCAGGGCAGCAAAGGCGACCCAGAAAATGTAGAGCAGGATCTGGGTCAGATCGAGCGAGTGAATTGCAGACATGACAGGCACTCCTGTGCGAATGGAAATCAACCGGGAAATTCAGCGAGTCCAAAACTAGTTTGCGATGAGGTCCGGGTAGAACCGGAATAACCAGCCAATGGCCCCACCGCAACCAACGCGGCCATCAGCAATGCGATCTCGATGACATAGACGAAGAAGTAACCGGAGGCTGGACCATTCAGCGTGCTCCCGAGTCCGCCGTGTGTTGCCCACTGGCCAAAGAGGTCACGCAGCGCACCGCCGAGGGCAATGGCCACGCCACCACAGGTGGCTTGAACGGCACCCCAGGCTCCCAGTGCCAGCCCCGTGTGTCCGTTTGCCTCTAGGTTCATTGCAGCGATAAGTGTTCCAACCGAGAAGAAGCCACCACCCAAACCCATCGCTATTGCACCAGCGCGAAACAGCGTCGGCGAGTGCAGCGGCTCACTGAGGATGACTGCAGCAAATGCCACGATGCCGATCAGTGCGCCGTAGCCAGCAAGTCGGTGCGGTTCTGCGCCGCGTCCCAGCTGGCGCGCTGCCAAGGAGAAGGCTGCAAGGCTACCTGCTGCCGAGAGCGCAGTGAGCAAACTGGTTGCGCCCACACCCAGATTCAGGACTTGGCCACCATAGGGCTCAAGCAGGATGTCCTGCATGCTGAAAGCCGCTGCGCCCAGACCCACAGCGACCAGCAGCCGCATGCTGCTAGGGTTGGCTCTGAAGGCCGCCCAGGTTTGGCTGAAAGTAGGGGTTTCACGCGCAGGGTCAGTGAGCTTGGGACGCCGCGGCTCTTGCTTCCACAGAGCGATGACGTTCATAACCAACGTCAACTCGGCCGCGCCTTGAACCACCTGCACAAGTCGCAGGTTGCTAAAGTCGGCCAGCAACCCCCCCAACGCACTGGACCCAACCACCATTCCTAGCAACAGCATCACATAGAGCAGAGCGACGACGCGCGGCCTGCTGCGCTCTGGGGCCAAATCTGTGGCCAGTGCCAGACCTGCAGTCTGTGCGGTATGAAACCCTGCACCGACCAACAGGAATGCAAGCGCGGCACCAACATAGCCCACTTCAACCGGACCATTGCCACGACCGCTCAGCAGCATCAACGCAAAAGGCATGGTAGCCAGGCCGCCAAACTGCATCAAAGTGCCGAACCAGATGTATGGCACACGCCGCCAGCCCAGCACCGATCGATGCGTATCAGACTTAAAACCCAACAGCGCCCGGAAAGGTGCAGCAACCAATGGCAGCGAAATCATCGCCGCGACCAGCCAGGCTGGCACACCCAGTTCGACGATCATGATGCGATTGAGCGTACCGTTGAGCAGCGCGACGGTCATGCCAGCGGAGAGCTGAAACAACGACAGTCGAAGCAGTCTTGACAGCGGCAGCTCCACGGTTGCCGCATCGGCAAATGGCAGCAAACTGGAGCTCATACGCATCCACGTTTGCACCATTTTTTCTGTCGCCTTACTCATGCGCGCAGCAGCTCCATAGCTTGTGACTTATAGAAGCCGCTGCTGATACGCACCGTATTACCTACTTGCCAGCCCTGCAAACCGCTGGCCTCCACAATCTGTCGACGCAGACGCTGCTCGCTCACAGGTTCCAGAGCTGGAGCTCTATCACCCCGCGGAAATAGCTTGCCGACGGCTCGCATGGTGGCCAACAGCGGAGTGCCTGGGGCAAAGGTAAACACTACTGATTGCTCAGTGCGTGCCGCCAAACCGCATAGCGCTGAAACCACATCCTCACAGCGATAGTGAATCAGGGAGTCCATCGCCACCACGTGGTTAAAGCGACCCAAATCCGGCATGAACATATCGCCGACGCGAAACTCAATCTGGCCACGTTGGATGTCTGACGGGATCCGCTCTTGGGCGAGTTGCACCAACTTGTGGGACAAATCAATGGCCACCACTTTGGCGCCACGACGTGCCGCCTCGACAGCCAGCGCACCGGTGCCACAGCCGGCATCCAAGATCCTGCAACCGCGCAGATCACGCGGCAGCAGATCGAGCAGGGTCTCGCGCATCCGGTCGCGACCAGCCCGTACTGTTGCACGAACCCGGCTTACTGGTGCATCAGAGGTCAGACGAGCCCAAGCGTCTACCGCAGTGCGATCGAAATAGGTTTCCAATTCGCTGCGGCGCTTTTCAAGTGTTGCAGTAGCCATCAGTCGAAACCCAGCAGGTCAAAGATGTCGCGGTCTTTCATGGGCTCTGCGATCAGCGGATCGGTGCCATCCCACAGCGTCTGCGCCAGACGGATGTACTCGGCTTTGACCGCCTCAAGCTCTGGCGAGGATTCCATTTCGAACAGCGTCGACTTCTTGAGTCGGCTGCGACGGATCACATCCAGATCTGGAAAACGGGCCATGGTCTTCAGGCCGACACGATCGTTGAACTTGTCAATCTGATCAGTACCGGCGCTACGGTTGGCGATAACGCCACCGAGGCGAACGTTGTAGTTCTTGGACTTGGCTTGAATGGCCGCCACGATGCGATTCATCGCAAAGATGGAATCAAAGTCGTTGGCAGTGACGATCAAAGCGCGATCAGCATGCTGCAGAGGGGCAGCAAAACCGCCACAAACCACGTCACCCAGCACGTCGAAGATCACGACATCGGTGTCTTCCAGCAGGTGGTGTTCTTTGAGCAGTTTGACGGTTTGCCCGACGACATAGCCGCCGCAACCGGTACCGGCGGGCGGACCACCAGCCTCCACGCACATCACGCCACCGAAGCCGGGGTACACAAAGTCTTCGATGCGCAGTTCTTCGGAATGGAAGTCCACTGTTTCGAGTGCATCGATAACTGTCGGCACCAAACGCTTGGTGAGCGTGAAAGTAGAGTCATGCTTGGGATCGCAACCGATCTGCAGCACTCGCTTACCCAACTTCGTGAAGGCAACGGACAAGTTGGAGGAGGTGGTGCTCTTGCCGATACCGCCTTTGCCGTACACCGCAAATACTTTGGCGGTGCCAATACGCAGACTGGGATCAAGTTGCACCTGCACGCTACCCTCACCATCGGGCGGCCGAGGCTTAGACTTCAAGGCAGGAAATGGAACGGTAATGGTACTCACGCTGCTACTCCCTGAATGATTCCTTCAAGTCGATCTTCCAACTCATCACCGGCATGTCGTAACGCCGCGAGGGTGGCCTCGTCCGGCTGCCAGTACTGGCGCTCGTGCGCTTCGATCAAACGGTTTGCGACCTTGGCCGATGCGGTGGGGTTGAGCGCTGCAAGGCGCTCACGCATCTGCGGATCGAGAATGTAGGTCTGCGCCAACTGCTGATACACCCACGGGGCTACTTCACCAGTAGTCGCCGACCAACCCATGGTGTTGGTGACGTGGGTTTCGATTTGTCTGACGCCTTCATAGCCGTGCTCAAGCATGCCCTCGTACCACTTCGGGTTGAGCATGCGTGTGTGTGTTTCCAGAGCGACCTGTTCACTCAAGGAGCGCACCGCGCCGTCACCCCGAGTCTGGTCACCGATGTAGACCGGGGGCGTGCGGCCACCATTGGCCACTTTTACGGCCTGGGTAATGCCACCGAGGGTGTCGAAGTAGTTGTCGACCGTGGTTACCCCAAGCTCTACCGAGTCCAGGTTTTGGTAGGTCAGATCGACGCGAGCCAGCGCAGTCTTCAACAGCGCGCTTTGTTGCGAGGGGCGCCCGGACCGGCCATAGGCAAAGCCCTTGCGGCGCGTGTAGGTCTCGGCAATTTCATCGCCGCTATCCCACTTGCTGCTTTCAATCAGGTTGTTGACGTTAGAGCCATAGGCGCCCTCGGCATTGCCATACACACGCAGCGCCGCATCTTCCAACGAGCAACCATGCTCTTGCTGGCAGGCCAGCGCGTGCTTGCGAATGAAGTTCAATTCCAAGGGTTCATCGGCACCTGCTGCCATGAAGGCCGCCTCGGCGAGCAGGCGAATTTGCAAGGGCATGAGGTCGCGGAAAATCCCTGACAAGGTGATGAGTACATCAATGCGGGGTCGGCCAAGCTGTTCCAGCGGAATGAGCGTTGCTCCAGCGATCCGGCCATAGCTGTCAAACCGGGGCAGGGCACCCATCAGTGCCAGCGCCTGGGCAATAGGTACGCCCTCGTTCTTGAGGTTGTCGCTACCCCACAGAACCATCGCAATTGATTCGGGCAATCCGTTGCCATCCGCGCGGTGCTTGTCTAGCAACAGCTGGGCTTGTTTGGCTCCGTCACGGACTGCATGGCTGCTGGGAATACGGAAGGGGTCAAAACCATGGATATTGCGTCCGGTCGGCAACACCGCCGGCGTACGCAGAATGTCACCGCCTGGTGTCGGCCGGATGTAGCGGCCGTCCAAGGCAGTGAGTAGACCCTGAACTTCCGTTTCCTGCTGCATCAGACCATCGGCAGTGCGCAACTCGTCCATTAATTGCAGGTTGGTGTCGTTAATTGGCAGATTGCCGCAGCGCAGCGCAGCGTGCGCATCACCACCAGCCATCAGCGTCTCGATGACAGAGCGGTGAACAGGCATTCCAAGCCCGGCATCCGCCATAGAACTGAGCATGTCGCTGCGCTCAGCCAGGGTGGAAGCGCGTCCAGCAACATGCAAGCCGGTGGGAATCAGTGTGTATTCAAGTTCCAGAACTTTTGTCGCCAGATCTGTAACCAGCGCATCGACCTGCGACAGCGTTTGTGCTGACCACTGCGGATCAAGCTTGGCCAAGCCAAGCTCTGCGGCCTGCGACTGCAGGATCTGCACCAGATCATCCTGCGCGCCAGTATCCGGATCCTGTGTACGCCATCTCTCGATGGATTCCTTCAGGTCGTTGAGCCCGCGGTACAAGCCAGCCTGCGAGACGGGCGGGGTGAGGTAGCTGACCAAGGTGGCCGCACTGCGACGTTTGGCGATAGCGCCCTCCGACGGATTGTTGGAGGCATACAGATAGATATTGGGCAGGTCGGAGATAAGACGATCGGGCCAGCAGGTGCCGCTGAGGCCCGTTTGCTTGCCCGGCATGAATTCGAGTGCGCCGTGAGTACCAAAGTGCAGCACCGCATGCGCCGCAAAATCTTCGCGCAAATAACGATAAAACGCAGAGAAGGCATGAGTTGGAGCCAAGCCCTTTTCAAAGAGCAGGCGCATCGGGTCGCCTTCATAGCCAAAGGAAGGTTGCACAGCGATCAGCACATTGCCGAACTGCCTGCCCAGCACAAAGATGCCGCTGCCATTGCTCAATTGACGACCGGGCGCTGGTCCCCATTGAGCTTCAATCTCACGCAGCCAGCGCTCTCTACGAACATGCTCACCGGCCGGAATAACGCAGTGCACATTGGCGTCAGCGCCATGCACAGCCGCATTGCCCTTGAGCAACGAATCTCGTAGTTCGTCGACGCTATCGGGGACTTGTACGCTATAGCCCTGCGCTTGCAT
>CANFSB010000005.1 GCA_947449495.1 Pseudomonadota bacterium | reverse complement strand
CAGCGCCGCAATCGCGGCGCTGTCGAACACCACGGTACCCGTGGGTTCAAATCCATCACTACAACTGAATCAAACAAAAAAGGCCCCATGCGGGACCCTTTTTGTTTGATATGGCGGAGAGGGTGGGATTCGAACCCACGGTGGGCGTTAACCCACGCCAGTTTTCAAGACTGGAGCATTCAACCGCTCTGCCACCTCTCCGGCACCCGCAGTCTATCAAACTGTGGCGCCGGATCGGTGAAGCAGGCGATCAATGACCGCCGTTGTAGCCGCCCTGGAAGGTTGAGTAGATCTTGTCCTGGGTGGTGATGAACTCCAGCAGCACCGGCTTGCCCTGCTTGGTGGCAGCGATGCCATTGACGATGGCATGGGCGATCTGGCTGGGCTCGGTGACGCGTTCGCTATAGGCACCGAGCGCCTTGGCGAACTCGCTGTAGTTACCCGAGATGTCGGTCGAACCGTACTTCTCCTTCGACAACGCCATGGCCTTGAACTCCATCGCCATGCCGAAGTTGTTGAACAGGATCGACATGATCGGAATCTTGGCGCGCACGCAAGTCTCGATGTCCATGCCGGTCATGCCGATAGCAGCATCACCCCACATGTTGATGCACAGCTTTTCAGGGTGCGCAATCTTGGCGCCCATCGCCAGACCCAGGCCATAGCCTAGCTGCGTGGACTTACCCCAACCGATGTATGACAACGGCGTAACGGGCTTCCAGAACGGCGACAGCTCATCGCGCGGGCTGCCTGCATCGTGGGTAATGATGGTGTTGGGCACATCAGCGATGTGCATCAGGTCCCAGATGACGCGGTATGGCGACAAGGGCTTGGCTTCGCTAGTCAAACGCGGCATCCACTCTGCCCACCAAGGCGCATTGAGCTCTTTGATGCGCGCCTGCACGCCAGCAGTCAAACCACGAGGCTTCTTCAGGCGATCCTTCAGGGCGTCATAGAGCATGGCCAGTGCGAGCTTGGAGTCGCCTAGCAGCGGGAAATCGGTATGAATGTTCTTGTCGATGTCGGTGGCATCGATGGTGTTGTGGACAAAGGTCTTGTCCTTGGTCGGGAAGCGAATACCAAAGCCGGTAGCCGTGAAACTGGCACCGACACCAAACACCAGATCCGACTCCTCGACGTAAGCCGCCACGGCACGCGGCGTGGCCACGCCACCTGAGCCCATCGACAGCGGATGTGTTTCGGGGAAGGCGCTCTTGCCCTCCAAGCTGGTGGTGACCGGCGCTTCGAGCAGCTCTGCCACGGCTTTGAGCTCGCTCCAGGCCTGTGCGTAGTGCACGCCCTGACCGACATACAGCATGGGGCGCTTGGCATTGACCAGCGCAGCCGCGGCAGCCTCGACAGACTTGGTGTCAGGAGCCGTGACCAGACGACGACCCGGCTTGTAGTTGAGTTCGCCGGGGACTTCGACGTTCCACATGTCGCCGGGGATTTCGATGAGTACCGGGCCAGGGCGACCGTTACGCGCAATATGAAAGGCACGACGCAGGGCCGGGACAATCTGGTCCGGCGTGTTGATGGTCTCGGCATGCTTGGTGACATGCTGGAAGTTCATCGTGGCGTTGAAGCCCGGCTTGATGAATGACGCGCTGCGGTTGGAACCGCCCGGAATAACAATTAGCGGTACGCCTTCAGAGAAAGCCTGCGCGACGGCGCCGAAAGCGTTCTCGATACCAGGACCTGCCTGGCAGCAAAACACACCGACCTTGCCGGCGGAACTGAGACGACCAATGGCATCGGCCATGTGCACGCCGATGCGTTCCTGACGCACGACCAAAGGACGGATGTTGGCTGCCGCAGCCGACTCGGTCAGCGGGTTCAGCGGGTAGGTAAAGAGCGTGTCGACGCCCTCTCGCTTGAGAATCTCTGCAGTGATCTGGGCGACATTCATGGCGGCTTCCTTAACTAACGCTGTGCCGTGACGGATAAAGCCATGGGAGCCGGCGCGCCCCCACGACAGTGGCAGGATAATGACCCCATGCAGGGGACCTGCACAACCCGCCTGATGAGGTTCCTGCAGCTGTCGTTCGTTGAATGCTCAAAGGCTTCCCCGCACCGACTGATCCTGCGACACTCGCCGCTCCCGGGGAGGAACACAATAATGAACGCACGTCTGGTAGGCATCCTGTTGGCCTTGGTGGGTGGCTTTGCACTGGCAGGCATCGCGCTCCAGAGAGCCGAGCCCATCAATGCCTTGTGGCTCGTCACCGCATCAGTTTGTGCCTACATCCTGGGCTATCGCTTTTATGCAAAGTGGATAGAGACGAAGGTATTCGTCGCCGACACCACGCGCGCCACACCTGCCGAGCGTCTCAATAACGGTCGCGATTTCCTCCCCACGCACCGTTGGGTGGTGTTCGGCCATCACTTTGCCGCTATAGCCGGTGCCGGCCCGCTGGTAGGGCCCACGCTTGCCATGCAATTTGGCTACTTGCCCGGCACGTTGTGGATCATCGTCGGCGCAGTGCTGGGCGGCTGCGTGCAAGACATGCTCATTCTGTTCATGTCCACGCGTCGCGACGGCCGCAGCTTGGGCAAAATAGCCCGCGACGAGCTCGGCCCGATCGGTGGCACGGCCGCCGTCATCGGTACGCTGATGATCATCATCATCATCATCGCCGTGCTGGGCTTGGTCATCGTCAACGCCATGAAGCACAGCCCGTGGGCCACCTTCACGGTGTTTGCGACGATCCCCATCGCAATGATCGTCGGCTTTTACATGCGCAACTGGCGGCCCGGTCGCGTCATGGAAGGCTCGCTGTTAGGTCTGGCACTGTTGATTTTGGCCGTCATCGGCGGCGGCACCATTGATCACAACGAAACACTGCGCAACCTCTTCAACTGGGAGGGCGTGCCGTTGGCGGGCTTTGTGATCGCTTATGGCTGGCTTGCTGCCATTTTACCGGTGTGGGTGCTGCTGGCGCCGCGCGACTATATTTCGACCTTCCTGAAGATCGCTGTTGTGGTGCTGCTGGCCGTCGCTATTTTGATCATGCGCCCGGTCATCCACATGCCGGCACTGACGCAGTTCATCGACGGCACTGGCCCAATCTTTGCCGGCAAGATATTCCCTTTTGTGTTCATCACCATCGCCTGCGGGGCGATGTCGGGCTTTCATGCGCTGGTCTCCAGCGGCACTACGCCCAAGATGATCGCCAACGAGGGTGACATCCGCCTGGCCGGTTACGGCAGCATGGCCATCGAATCCTTTGTCGCCATCATGGCCGTCATCGCCGCCACCCTGCTCGACCCGGGCGTGTACTTCGCTATCAACAGTGGTGCCGGCGTGGTCGGTGCAACCGCAGAGGCTGCTGTGCAGACCATCTCGGGCTGGGGCTACCCGGTGACCGTGGAGCAAATGCGCCAATTGGCCTCTGATGTGGGCGAAAGCACTCTGTTTGCGCGCACCGGTGGCGCCCCCTCGCTGGCCGTGGGTATGGCCAGTATCTTCGGCTCTGCCTTTGGTAAGGGCCTACTTAGCCTGTGGTACCACTTTGCGATCATGTTCGAGGCGATCTTCATCCTGACCACCGTCGATGCAGGCACACGCGTGGGTCGCTTCATGTTGCAGGATGCGCTGGGCCAGATCTGGGCACCGCTGGGTCGCACGTCTTGGTACCCGTCGGTACTGCTGGCGAGCACGTTGATCGTGCTGGGTTGGGGTTACTTCCTGTACATCGGCGTCATCGACCCCAACGGCGGCATCAATATCCTGTGGCCGCTGTTCGGCATTGCCAACCAAATGCTGGCCGCCATGGCGCTGTGTGTGGCAACGGGCATTCTGGTTAAGACCACGCGCCTGCGCTATGCACTGGTCACTGCACTGCCACTGGCATGGATTGTGGTGGTCACCACCACGGCGGCCTTCCAGAAAATCTTCAGCACCGATGCCAAGCTGGGCTTCTTTGCCGCAGCCAACGACATGGCTGCCAAGCTTGCTGCAGGCACCCTTGCCCCAGAGCGCGTGAAGGTTGCGCCGACGCTGATCTTCAACCAACAGCTAGATGGCTGGCTGACAGTGTTCTTCCTGCTGCTGCTGTGGATCGTACTGATCGAGATGGTGCGCATGAGCCTGCGTCACGCTCGCGGCCTACCAGTGCTGCCGAGCTCAGAAACGCCCTATGTGCAGACGAAACTCGACCCTGCTACGTTGGGCTCCAGTGCGCACTGACGTAAAGCAATTCCTCTCAGCGGGCTTAAGCCTGCTGAGGGGCGTAACGGGCGATGATGCATACGAAAAGTATGTCGCCCACTACGAGCGCACCCAGCCGCCCCATCCCATGATGGGCGCGGCAGAGTTTTTCCAAGCTCAGTTGGAGCAGAAATGGAACTGCGTCAGCGGTTGTTGCTGACGCGTTAAGGATCAAGGCGCCGGAATACGCTCGGCGCCGAAGTAAGGCTGCACTGCAGCCGGCAGGCTGATCGAGCCATCAGCGTTCTGACCGTTTTCGAGCACTGCCACCAGTGCCCTGCCCACTGCCACACCCGATCCATTGAGCGTATGCACAGGCTCTGGCTTACCAGTAGCCGGATTACGCCAGCGCGCCTGCATGCGACGCGCCTGAAAATCGCCAAAGTTGCTACACGATGAGATCTCGCGATAGCGGTCCTGCGCCGGCAACCACACCTCCAGGTCATAGGTCTTGGTGCTGCCAAAGCCAATATCGCCGGCACACAACGCCATTACGCGATAAGGCAGTTCAAGCTTTTGCAGCACCGCCTCCGCATGGGCCGTGAGCTGCTCGTGTGCCTCGGCAGACTGCGCTGGGGAGGTGATCTGCACCACCTCAACCTTATCGAACTGGTGCTGACGGATCAGGCCGCGAGTGTCTTTGCCACTGGCACCGGCTTCAGAACGAAAACAGGGCGTGTGCGCCACCATTTTGAGCGGCAGCTCCGCCGCTTCGAGGATCTGATCGCGCACCAGATTGGTAACCGGCACTTCGGCTGTGGGGATGAGGTAGTACCCGGCTTCGCTGCGCACCGCAAACAGATCCTGCTCAAACTTAGGCAACTGGCCAGTGCCTGTGAGCGAAGCCTGATTGGCCAGATAAGGCACATAGACTTCGGTGTAACCGTGTTCGCGTGTGTGCAGGTCCAGCATGAACTGGCCCAACGCACGATGCAGTCTTGCCACAGCAGATCGCAGCACTACAAATCGAGCGCCGGCCAAACGCGCACCAGACTCAAAGTCCATGCCACGGCCTAAGTTCCAACCCAACTCCACGTGATCACGCGGCGTGAAGTCGAACTGGCGCGGCGTACCCCAGCGGCGTACTTCGACATTGGCGTGTTCGTCAGCGCCGTCGGGCACGGAGTCCTGCAGTAGGTTAGGCAGCACCAGATGCGCAGCATCGATCTGCGACTGCAACTGCGCAAACTCGGCTTCGACGCTGGCCATCTGTGCCGCCAGCTCATCGCCCTGCGCAAGCAACGGCGCGATATCTTCGCCGCGACCCTTGGCCATGCCGACGGCCTTGGCCTTGGCATTGCGTTCGGCCCGCAGGCGATCGGTTTCGATCTGCAACGCCTTGCGGCGCTCTTCCTGCGCACGCAGCGCCTCGACATCCAGCACAAAACCGCGGCGCGCCAGATTAAGAGCGACGGCTTGGGGATCTGAACGCAGCAGTTTGGGATCTATCACGGTTTTTTCCTGGCTGAGTCTTGCTGACGGCGACGCTCGATGGCTTCGGTAATTTGGATCTCGAAGCCGCGCGGCACCGGCGAATAATAGCGCCGGTCGGGCATTTCATCAGGCAGATATCGCTCGCCGGCGGCATAGGCCTGCGGCTCATCGTGGGCATAGCGATAACCCTGACCATTGCCGATCTCACGCATGAGCTTGGTTGTGGGATTGCGAAAGCGTGCTGGCACATCGAGCGTGCCGTACTTTTCGACGTCTGCCTTAACCTCACCCCAAGCGCGATAGACCGAGTTGCTTTTGGGTGCAACCGACAGATAAACCACTGTCTGGGCAATAGCCAACTCGCCCTCGGGACTGCCCAGGCGCTCATAGGTCTGCCAAGCATCCAGCGCCATGGGCAGCGCACGTGGATCTGCCAAGCCGATGTCTTCGGTTGCCATACGTACAACACGACGCGCCACATACAGCGGATCGCAACCGCCATCTAGCATGCGAGCCAGCCAGTACAACGCGCCATCGGGATCACTACCACGCACTGCCTTATGCAGCGCTGAGATCTGGTCGTAAAACTGGTCGCCGCCCTTGTCAAAGCGACGCCTCCCCCCCGTGGCCACTTCGGCCACTTGATCGGCGGTGATGACCAGCTTGCCCTCACGCGGCACAGCCAGATCCGCGACAATCTCCAGCATGTTCAGACCGCGTCGTGCATCACCATCGGCGCCATGTGCCAGCAACTGCAACGCATCCTCATCGATGCCAAGGCCGCGCGTCCCCAGCCCCCGCTCTACATCCGTCAGTGCAGACCCAAGCAACTGCTGCAGGTCATCAACGGTGAGCGACTTGAGCACGTAGACACGTGCGCGCGACAACAGCGCGCTGACCACTTCGAACGAGGGGTTCTCGGTTGTGGCACCGATAAAGGTGAGCGTCCCGTCCTCGACGTAGGGCAGGAAGGTGTCCTGCTGCGACTTGTTAAAGCGGTGCACCTCATCGAGAAACAGCACCGTTTGACGCCCCTGCTCCCGCGCCTGTCGCGCCTGCTCCACGGCAGCACGAATGTCTTTTACACCTGCCATCACTGCAGACAACGGCAGAAACTGCGCTTCAACGTTGGACGCGACCAACCGCGCCAATGTGGTTTTGCCAGTACCAGGCGGACCCCACAGGATGAACGAGTGTAAATGGCCAGACTCTATGGCCTGACGTAAGGGCTTGCCCGGTGCAAGCACCTGCGCCTGACCGGTGAACTCGGCCAGCGTCCGTGGCCGCATACGATCGGCTAGCGGACGCAGATCGGCGCTCACGCCGGGCGCCGCCGCAGGCGTTGCAGCACATGAAGCTCAAGCACGTCGACCCAGCGGCCTAAAGGCGTCAGTGCCAGCGCGACTCCAGCTGTAGCCCCCAGCGCGTCAGCCAACAAATCCAGGGTATCGGCAGTACGACCCAGACCCATCAGCCCCTGCGCAATTTCGATACCGCCACCCAGCGCTATCAACGCCAGCAGCAGGAACACAAAGTCGCGCTTTGCAGTCAATCCGGCAAACCATAACGCCATCACCAAAAAGGCGAGCGCGTGCTCAACCTTATCGTTGATGCCGGTGCCGGGAAGGTTGCGCGCTGGCAGCAGACACACCACAACAACCAACGCCACCAGCAATAAGCCCATCAGCCAGAAGGCCCGCAATGACTTGCGCGACGGCACGGGTTGGTCTGAGGTCATGTCTGCACGCTATTTGAGCGCCGTACCGATGACATTGAAGCCGGCTGGCGGCGTGTAACGCATGCGATCCGCAGCCACCGGCTTGTTGCGCGCGCTGGCACTGAACTCTAGCGTGGCCACTTGCCCCAACTTGTCGTCGAGCACCATGCGCTTGAGTTCCTGTCCGGCAAATCCCAGACGCGCAGCCTTGAAGTCGGCATCAGCGCCATACGGAGTGACTTTGACCCACTCAAGCCCTGCATCACGACCAGCAGGTGTCACATCAAAACTGTCGGCAATGCGCGCACCACCGGACAACAACATGGCCGGTGTTTGCGATAGCGCAGCATCCATGGGCTTCACGGTGACCTGTTCCAGATCACTGTCCTGAAACCACAGGTTGCGGCCATCGGCCACCAGCAGCTGCGCACCCTCCGGCGCACCGGCTGGCGTAAACGACCAGCGAAATTTGCCCGGCCTGACGATGGTGAGCGCACCACTGCCCTGCCCTGCTGCACGGCCATTGGCATCGACCACCGACTGTGTGAACTGCGCC
Source organism: Pseudomonadota bacterium (assembly GCA_947449495.1). Taxonomy (GTDB): domain Bacteria; phylum Pseudomonadota; class Gammaproteobacteria; order Steroidobacterales; family Steroidobacteraceae; genus ZC4RG30. The sequence goes on along the minus strand of CANFSB010000005.1, from coordinate 56,309 downwards.
GACCAAGTGGTCAGGCCATTGAGATAACGATCCAACGCCGTAGGCGCTGTTGCAGCGTTGACCAGCTGCGGCAGCACGAGCAGTGCCAACAGCCACCCACTCAGCGCACGACGGATCATTCTTGCGGCGGCGGCACGAGCACTTCGCGCGCACCGTTGGATTGCAGCGGTCCCACCAGGCCCGCGGCTTCCATAGATTCGATCAGACGAGCGGCGCGGTTGTAGCCGATCTTGAGGCGACGCTGCACATAACTGATGGACGGCTTGCGCTCAACGAGCACGATCTTGACTGCTTGGTCATAGAGCGCGTCCTGTTCAGAGTCCCCGCCCTCTGCACCCTCGCCATCGGCAGGGAACCCAGGGATGGGCTGCGACGGCCCAGACAACACCTCTTCGATGTAGTTGGGCGGGGTGGCGGTTTTGAGTGCCTGCACCACGCGATGCACTTCCTCATCAGACACATAGGCACCGTGAATGCGCGTGGGTACTGCATTGCCCGGCGGCAGGTACAGCATGTCGCCATTGCCCAGCAACGACTCGGCACCACTTTGGTCGAGGATAGTGCGCGAATCGACCTTGGCCGAAACCTGGAAGGCAATGCGCGTAGGAATGTTGGCTTTGATGAGACCGGTGATCACATCCACGGATGGACGCTGTGTAGCGAGAATGAGGTGAATACCAGAGGCACGGGCCTTTTGGGCCAAGCGCGCGATGAGCTCTTCGACTTTCTTGCCGACTATCATCATGAGGTCAGCCAGCTCGTCGATGACCACCACGATGTACGGCAAGGGCTCCAAGTCGGGAATGGTGCGCTGATCCAGGGTGGGATCGTTGGAGGCCCGTGCAGTCATCACCGGGTCTTTGATCGGTTTGCCGGCATCGTTGGCGTCTTTGACTTTGCGGTTGAAGCCGGCAATGTTGCGCACACCCATGGCTGCCATTAACTGGTAGCGACGCTCCATCTCGGCCACACACCAACGCAGCGCATTGGCCGCCTGCTTCATATCGGTGACCACCGGCGCAAGCAGGTGCGGTATGCCCTCATAGACCGACAGCTCGAGCATCTTGGGGTCGATCATGATCATGCGGACATTCTCAGCCGTGCTCTTGTAGAGCAGGCTCAGCACCATGGCATTGATACCCACAGACTTGCCCGAGCCGGTCGTGCCGGCTACCAGCAAGTGCGGCATGCGGCCCAGATCGGCCACCACCGGCTGACCGGCGATGTCCTTGCCAAGCGCCATGGCCAACGGCGAGTTGAGTTCGTCGTAAGCCTTGGACCGCAGCACATCACCCAAGGTGACTAGTTCGCGCTTGTCGTTGGGGATTTCCAGGCCCATATACGGCTTGCCCGGGATAACCTCAACCACGCGCACACTGTGCGCAGATAGAGAACGGGCCAGATCCTTGGACAGGTTGCTGACTTGGCTTACCTTGACGCCAGGTGCGGGCTGCAACTCAAAGCGCGTTACCACCGGACCTGGATAGACAGCCACCACCTCGACTTCAACACCGAAATCACGCAGCTTGGCTTCCACAAAGCGAGACAAGTCAGAGAGCGATTCGGCTGAGTAGGTGGCCACGCTGGGCGGCGCTTCGTCCAGCAAACTCAGCGGGGGTAACTGCCCTGGCTCAACCGTTTCGAAAATACTGACCTGGCGCTCTTTCTCAGCGCGGTTGCTCTTGGCCACCACCGGTGCCGGCGCCTCGATGATAGGAGCTGGCTTGTCGGCGGCCTTGCGCGGCGGCTTGGGCGGCAGCTCTGCGGCCTTCTCCTGCACCTTTTCCTGGCGGGCTTTGCGGGCCTCTTTGCCCAGCGAGAGGTCGCGCCGCTGCGCCAGCCAGGAGCGCAGCTCACTGGCGCCGTTCCAAGCCCAGTAGCCCAAACGGTCGACGACTTGCAGCCAAGACACATGGAAGGCCAGCGCAACACCCGACATCCACAGTGCGATGAGCAGCAGGGTGGCGCCCAGCACCTGTAGGCCAGCGGCCAGCGTGTGGCCCACCAGCTGGCCGACAATACCGCCAGCGCTCTGACGCAGCTCGCCAGGTAGCCAGTGCAGCGTGGCCAGGCCACAACTGGCCAGCAGCAGCACTACAAAACCTGCCACACGGACCAGCACATCGGCCCGCGAGGCAGCTTGGGCCGGGGCGGCGCGACGGCGCAGCAACAGCCAGACCCCTGCTCCCAGCATTAGAGGCACCAGAAAGGCGGGACGGCCAAAGAAAAAGAACAGGATGTCCGCCAGCCAGGCGCCAATGGGGCCGATGCTGTTGCGAATGGGGGCTGAGGTGCCGGTAAAGGAGAAACCCGGGTCTTCGGCGTGCCACGACACCAGTGCCACCATCAGCACCAACGCCACGACGCCAGCCACCAAAGCCACACTTTCGCGCAGACCGCGAAGCACCATGGCCGTAAACCGGGAATCACCGCCGAGCATGGAAGCTTGAGCCAAACCTCTAAATCCTGCGGGTTGCGGCACAATAGGCGTGCCGAATCTTCTGAAGGACGAAGTATACATGACGGGTCCCCGCCACAGCCGACTGATCATCCTAGGCTCCGGTCCAGCCGGTTACAGCGCCGCGGTCTATGCAGCGCGCGCCAATCGCGAGCCACTGCTCATCACAGGCGTTGAGCAGGGTGGTCAGTTGATGACCACCACCGACGTAGACAACTGGCCTGGGGACGCACAGGGCGTGCAAGGTCCCGAACTCATGTCGCGCATGCTGCAGCATGCCGAGCGTTTCAATACGCGCGTCGTCAACGACCACATCCACACAGCACACCTGACCGAGCGCCCCTTGCGCCTCGAAGGTGACAATGGTCAATACACCTGCGATGCACTGATCATCGCAACTGGTGCCGCGGCGCGCTGGCTGGGACTGCCCTCCGAAGAGTCCATGAAAGGCAAAGGCGTTTCGGCCTGCGCGACCTGCGATGGCTTTTTCTTCCGTGGCCAGAACGTCGCCGTCGTCGGTGGCGGCAATACCGCTGTGGAGGAAGCGCTGTACCTTTCCAAGATCGCAGGTCATGTCACGCTGGTACACCGCCGCGACAAACTGCGTGGCGAGAAAATCCTGCAGGACCATCTGCAAGAGCGCGTGCGCGCGGGCAAGGTCAGCATCGTCTGGAATCATGAGGTCGAGCAAGTGCTCGGCGACGACAGCGGTGTAAACGGCTTGCGTTTGCGCAGTACCGCTGGTGATGCCACCACGCAGGACATCGCCGTGACCGGCGTGTTCATCGCCATCGGCCATGCGCCCAACACCAGCCTATTCACCGGCCAGCTCGACATGCAGGGCGGCTATTTGACCGTGCGCAGCGGTAGTGCTGGCAATGCCACAGCCACCAGCATCCCCGGTGTGTTTGCCGCAGGTGACGTCGCCGACCATGTGTATCGTCAGGCGATCACCTCGGCCGGTTCCGGTTGCATGGCAGCGCTGGATGCGGATCGTTATCTGGAGACGCTGGACAGCGGCAGCTGAGGTCATGAGCGCGCCTGTCTTCGAACCGCTGCGCAGCATCGATGATGTCGACGCTGCGCAATGGAATGCGCTGGCAGGAACGCACAACCCATTCCTGCGCCATGAGTTCCTGGCGGCGCTGGAACATAGCGGCTGCGTCAGCGTGGCAACCGGCTGGCAACCGGCCTTCTGGGTGCTGCGTGATGCCCAAGGATTGCTGGCTGCACTGCCCGCTTACCTCAAGTCTCATTCCTGGGGCGAGTTCGTCTTTGATCAAAGCTGGGCGCAGTTTCTGCAGCGCTTGGGGCAAACCTATTACCCCAAGCTGTTGGTGGCCGTGCCGTTCTCGCCAGTGTCGGGCGCACGCCTGCTGGTGCGGCGCGATCAACCACGCGAGCAGGTGGCGCCGGACTTGGCTTTGCTGCTGCAGCAGCTGGTGCTGAATAACCAGCTGTCCTCTGCGCATGTGCTGTTTGCTGATGCGGTGGACCAGCAAGTACTGCGCGACGCAGGATGGCTGCTGCGGCGTGATTGCCAGTTCCACTGGCACAACCAAGGTTATGCGGACTTCGAGGCTTACCTTGCCACCTTCACTGCTGAGAAGCGCAAGAAGACCCGCCGCGAGCGTCGCCGGTGCGATGAGGCAGGAATTACCTTCCAAACGTTAAGTGGCCGCGACCTCACCCCCGAGTTGCTGGACATCATCTACGAGTTACACGCCGGTACCTTTCGCCAGCGCGGTAATGAGCCGTATTTGAATCGCAAGTTCTTTGCAGAAATCGCCCAGACACTGGGTGACTCGATGATGGTCAAGTTGGCGCTGCAAGGCGGGCAACCGGTGGCCACTGCCATCTTTTTTTGGTCTGGTGAGGCGCTGTACGGCCGTTACTGGGGAGCGCTTGCAGACTTTCACAGCCTGCATTTCGAATGCTGCTACCACCAAGGCATCGAGTTTTGCATCGCCAATGGCATCAGTCGTTTTGAGCCAGGCACGCAGGGCGAACACAAAGTCAGCCGCGGCTTTGCACCGCAATACACATGGTCGGCACACTTTCTGGTCGAACCGCGCCTGCGCAATGCGGTGGCCGAATTTGTGCAACGCGAGTCGCAAGCCGTCGAAGCCTATGCAGATGATGTGGGCTTACATACGCCATTTCGTCGCGAATGAGCCGCCTGCCCTGGCTTTCGCCCAGTGATCCACCGGAGGCCTTTCCGCCCACCTCGACGGCTCTGAAGAATCCATCAGGCTTACTGGCCGGAGGTGGAGATCTGTCGCCGCAGCGACTGATGGCTGCCTATGCACGCGGCATATTCCCCTGGTATTCGCCTGGTGAACCTGTGCTGTGGTGGGCGCCGGATCCGCGCGAAGTGATCTTCCCGGAGCGCTTTCATGCCTCACGCAGCCTGCTGCGCACACTGAAGCGCGGGCATCTGACAATCAGCCACGATCGTGCTTTCGACGCAGTGGTGAGCGAATGCGCAGCACCACGAGCACGCAGCCCCGGCACCTGGATTACACCGGCGATGCGCGCAGCTTATGGCGCGTTGCATCAACTCGGCCATGCCCACAGCGTGGAGATATGGCAAGGCGATGCATTGGTCGGCGGCGTGTATGGCGTGCGTGTGGGACAGGTGTTTTGCGGCGAATCGATGTTCAGTCGAGTCAGCGATGCATCCAAACTGGCGTTGTACGCGCTGCTCGGTGGCGCCGCCGGCACGGGCATCGCACTGTTGGACTGCCAGATGCCTTCACCACACCTGCGCAATCTGGGCAGTTGCGCGCTACCGCGAGCCGACTTTGAGCGTTGGTTGCAAACGCCCGCTTAGGCTCAATCAGACTGATTTGCGCGTTTGATTGCAATGCCGGCCATATTTATGCAAGATTCGCGACCTTCACAGCAGCGGGTCACCATGTCGAAAGACGATGCAATTCAGATGGAAGGCGAGGTCGTAGAGACCCTTCCCAATACGACCTTCCGCGTCCAGCTGAAGAACGGCCATGTGGTCACCGCCCATATCTCGGGCAAAATGCGCAAGAACTACATTCGCATTCTCACCGGTGACGCTGTCACGGTAGAGATGACGCCTTACGACCTGAGCAAGGGACGTATCGTCTACCGCGGACGCTAAATGCCGGGCGTTGACCGCCCGCTTTCTGCTTCGCCCTAGCCCTCTGTCAGCGCGGGCTTGGTAACAGGCTGGCACGTCAAGGCCAGCGACTGTCCATCGGCAGACACGCGCACCCGTACCTGCCCGCCTTCGGTCAAGCTGCCAAACAGCAACTCTTCGGCCAACGGCCGCTTGATCTGCTCTTGGATGAGCCTTGCCATCGGCCGCGCGCCCATGAGCGGGTCATAGCCGCGCTTGGCAAGCCAGGCACGCGCATCGTCATCCAGACTGACCTGCACACCCTTCTTTTCCAACTGCGCCTCGACTTCAACCAGCAGCTTGTCAACCACGCGCTCAATGGTGGCCATAGACAGCGGCGCAAACTGGATGATCGCGTCGAGCCGGTTGCGAAACTCTGGCGAGAAAAGACGACGGATCGCTTCCATGCCATCGCTGGTGTTGTCACTTTGCGTAAAGCCGATGCCGGGACGCGCCATGTCCTGTGCACCTGCATTGGTTGTCATGACGATGATGACGTGGCGGAAATCGGTCTTGCGGCCGTTGTTATCGGTAAGCGTGCCGTGATCCATGACCTGCAGCAGCAGATTGAACACATCCGGATGCGCCTTCTCGACCTCATCGAGCAGCAGCACGCAGTGCGGATGCTTGACCACCGCCTCGGTGAGCAAGCCGCCCTGGTCAAAGCCCACATAGCCCGGCGGCGCGCCGATAAGGCGCGAGACGGTGTGGCGCTCCATGTACTCGGACATGTCAAAGCGCAGAAACTCGACCCCCATGGTTAAGGCCAGTTGCCTAGTGACCTCGGTCTTGCCGACACCGGTGGGGCCTGCGAACAGGAAACTGCCGACCGGCTTGCGCTGATCGCCCAAGCCGGAACGCGACAACTTAATGGCGGCCGCCAAGGCATCGATGGCCTTGTCCTGTCCGTAGATGACCAGCTTGAGGTTGCGCTCCAGGTTGCGCAGCACCTCGCGATCTGACGTGGACACACTCTTGGGTGGAATGCGCGCAATGCGTGCCACCACCTCTTCGATATGTTCTACGTCCACTGCTAACGGACGGCGCTCTACCGGGCGCAAGCGCTGCCGCGCCCCCGCCTCATCAACGACATCAATGGCCTTGTCTGGCATATGCCGATCGTTGATATGCCGTGCCGCCAACTCTGCCGCTGCATTGATGGCTGCATCGGTATAGGTAATACCGTGATGTTCCTCGTAGCGAGGCCTAAGCCCCATGAGGATTTGCACCGTCTCTTGCACCGTAGGCTCGATGATGTCGATCTTCTGGAAGCGCCGCGCCAACGCGTGGTCTTTTTCGAAGATGCCGCGGTATTCCTGATAGGTGGTGGAACCGATGCAACGCAGCTCGCCGTTGGAGAGCGCTGGCTTGATGAGGTTGGAGGCATCCATCACACCGCCCGAAGCCGAACCTGCACCGATGACTGTGTGGATCTCGTCGATGAACAGCACCGAGCCTGGCTGCTTGCGCAACTCGGCAAGCACCGCCTTGAGACGCTTTTCAAAGTCGCCGCGGTATTTGGTACCGGCGATCAAAGCACCCAGATCCAGCGAATAAATAGTGGCATCGGCCAGCGCCTCGGGCACCTGCTTCTCCACGATGAGTCGCGCCAGGCCCTCGGCGATTGCGGTCTTGCCCACGCCGGCCTCGCCCACATACAGCGGATTGTTTTTGCGGCGGCGGCACAGCACTTCGATGGTGCGCTCGATTTCCAACTGACGGCCGACCAACGGGTCAATGCGGCCTTCTTCGGCACGCTTATTGAGGTTGCTGGTGTATTTGTCCAGCGCACTGCCGCCCTCGGCCTCGCGCTCGCCCTCGCTAGCAGCAGGGTCTTGCTTGTCGGTTTTGTCATCGGCATTGCGCGCCAGACCATGCGAGATGAACTGCGTAATGTCGATGCGCGAAATGTTATGGCGTTCCATCAGGAAGGCGACGTGACTTTGCTTCTCGCTGAAGATAGCGACCAGCACATTGAGAACACCGACTTCTTTTTTGCCACTGGACTGCACGTGGTACACCGCACGTTGCAGCACGCGCTGAAAACCCAGTGTGGGCTGCACATCGCGCTCGTCGCCTTCGGCAAGGCGCGGACTGGTCTCATCTATGTGTTTATCGAGCTCGGCGCGCAGCGTATCCAGATCCGCGCCGCAGGCCAGCAAGGTTTCGCGCACCTTGGGTGCGTCGTAGATCGCCAGCAGCAGGTGCTCAACCGTAAGGAACTCATGACGCGCTTCGCGCGCACGATTGAAGCCTTGATTGAGGCAGAACTCGAGTTCACTGGATAGCATGGGACATCCTATGCCGGCGTGTTATGCCGGCTCGAGCGTGCACAGCAGCGGATGCTGATGTTCACGCGAATAACTGGTGACCTGGGCAACCTTGGTTTCGGCGATCTCGTAGGTGAAGCAGCCACAAACGCCCTTCCCGCGCGTATGCACCTCGAGCATCACACGCGTGGCGCCACTGCGGTCGAGGCGAAAGAAGCGCTCGAGCACATCGACCACAAACTCCATGGGCGTGTAATCGTCGTTCATCAGCAGTACGTTGTAGAGCGGCGCACGCTTGAGCCGCGGCTGCGCCTCCTCAACCAGCAAACCACCATCGGATCTGCCCGGAAGGGACTCATCGCCGGCGCCTTCGGGCCCAGCAGTCACTGCAATGTGAAGGGTAAATGACATAGTCAGATCTTATATTGGGGACGCTGCCTTGATGAAACAAGACAGCACAGCATCATGGGTTGCATACTAGTCAAACCGTGGCCATTGCGTTTTCCAACCTGGACGGGCAGCGATTGAATACCTTGCGGGCACAGGCACCTGGATGGGTGACGGGGCTGCTTGTCATCGGCATCGGCGCGCGCTTGGCCTGGTGGCTCACCGACGTGCTGGCGGCCGGCCCGCCTGGGTCCTTGGCGCCCGCCGCTGCGCCAACCGCACAGCCTGCACCGCCCGCCCGTTTTAATCTGCAAGCCCTGCTGGGTGCCAACCTGTTCGGTTCGGCGGGCCCGCAAGCCGGCGGCGCCAATGCCCCCCTGTCCCAGGCACCGCTGGTGCTAGCCGGAGTCGTGGCAGACGCAGACCCACGGCGCGGCATGGCCTTGGTTGGCAGCAGCGCCAGTGACGTGCATCTGGTCAAGGTAGGCGGCGCCCTACCCGGCGGCAGCACCTTGGCCGAAGTGCATCGCGACCGCATCCTGATCAACACCGGCGCAGGATTTGAATCGGTGCTGCTGCCGCGCCAAGCCGCGCCGGCCGCCGCCCAGCCCCCCGCGGTGCCAACCGCTGCCACAGCCCCGCAATCTTTGGGCAGTCTGCTACAGCAGGCGCCCGACATCATCCCCGGTATCATCCGGCCGCAGGTCGTGGTCGAGGGCGGCAAGCAATTGGGGTTTAGAGCCTATCCGGGCCCCAATCGCCAGGCCTTCGATAAACTGGGTCTGCGCGCCGGGGACCTGGTCACCGCAATCAACGGCACGCCGCTGTCTGACCCTGCCGTGGGTCGTGAACTGTTTGCCAACCTGGGCGCTGCTGCAGTGGCCCGGGTAACCGTGTCACGCGACGGTCGCACACAGGATCTGAATCTCAACCTTGCCCAGGTACAGGCCGATCTCAAGGCCGCCACCACGTCTCCCGCAGGTAACGACCCATGACCGAACACGTATCCCGCGCTGCTGTGCGTATCCCGTCTGCGCGCTCCGGCCTGGTAGCTGCGCTGGTCGCAGTGCTGTGCGCCGGCTGGCAAGCTCCAGCGCCGGCAGCAGCACCCTCAGCCACGCAGCGCATTACCACCAATTTTAAAGATGCAGATCTTACGCAAGTGGCCGAGGCAGTCAGTGCCGCCACGGGTCGCAATTTCGTCATCGATCCGCGCGTTCGCGCGCAGGTGAACCTGATCTCGTCGTCACCCATGACGACGGCCGATTTTTACGAAGCCTTTTTATCGATTCTGCAGGTCAACGGATTTGTGGCCGTGCCAGCCGGCAACATCATTAAGATCATCCCGGATGCCAATGTGCGCACGATGGCAGCCAGCGACCTGCCGTCACGCGTCAACAGCAGTTCGGATGAAATGGTCACTCAGGTGCTCACCGTCAAGAACACCAACGCGGCGCAGATGTCGCAACTGCTGCGACCTTTTGTCGCGCAGTACGGGCATCTGGCATCGGTACCGGGCAGCAACACACTGATCATCTCTGACCGTGCCAGCAACGTGGCGCGCATCATGAAAATCATCGCGCGAGTCGATCAGTCCAGCGATAACGGCATCGATGTCATCCCGCTGCAAAACTCCACAGCCAGTGATCTGGTGCGTACGCTGTCAAACTTGCTGACCGCACAGCCCAACGCCGATGGCGGCGTTGCTGCGCCCAAGGTGGTGGCAGACGAGCGCTCCAACAGCGTGCTGGTCAGCGGCGAGAGCGCGCAGCGCTTGCGCGTCTCCACACTGATCGCCCATCTGGATACACCCACCGAAAACGGTGGCGACACGCAGGTGCGTTATCTGCGCTATGCGGCGGCCGAGAAAATTGCCCCCAAGCTCAAAGAGCAACTGACTAGCACCAGCCCCACCACCGGCGGTGGTGCGGCCGGTAGCGCTGCGGCCGCCGATCGCAACACCAACATCTGGGCCGATGCCAACACCAACTCGCTGGTGATCACCGCACCGCCCAAAGCCATGCGCGCCATCATGTCCATCATTGACCGGCTGGACATCCGTCGTGCGCAAGTGCTGGTGGAGGCCATCATCGTCGACGTGCGCGTCGACAAGGCCGCAGATCTGGGCGTCAACTGGGCAATGTGGTCCAAGGATGGCAGTGCGACAGTGCCAGCCGGCGGCTTTGTCTCACCGGTCGGCTCTGCCAACGGCAATGCCGTGTCGATCATCGACCTGGCACGCGCTGTCAACAGCCCGACAACTGCCACTACCGCGCCGCTGGGCACTACATTTGGTATAGGGCGCATGGCCAGCTCGGGCGTGAACTTCGCCGCCATGCTGCGGGCGTTGCGCTCTGACGCCAACACCAACGTCATTGCCACACCGTCTGCCACCACCATGGACAACCAAGAGACCGAGCTCAAGGTAGCCCAGGAAGTGCCGTTCATCACCGGCCAATACACCAACAGCACCAGCACCAGTAGCGGCACGGTCAACCCGTTCACCACCGTGCAGCGCCAGGAAGTGGGCACCATCCTCAAGATCACCCCGCAGATCAACGAGGGTGATGCGGTGATGCTCAAAATCCAACTGGAAAGCTCGGAACTGTCGGGTACCGCCGGTGATGCCAACAGCCTGATCACCAACAAGCGTGTCATCAACACGCACGTGATGATTGAGGATCAGGGTATCGTTGTGCTGGGTGGTTTGATCCGCGACAGCAACATCGAGGGTGAATCGCGCGTGCCGTTTCTGGGCCGCATACCGTTGCTGGGTGAAGCGTTCAAATCGCGCAACGCCAAGCACCAGAAATCCAACCTCATGGTGTTCATCCGTCCGAAGATTCTGCGCGATGGCATGCAGACCTCGATGGAGACCAACGCCAAGTACAACATCATCCGCAGCGAGCAGCAGCGGGTGAACCAGCGTGACAGTGCTGACTTCCCGCTGTTGCCATCAGAAGCTCCACCGTTGCTGCCGGTCGCGCCGCCGCCGCCGCCGGGCGCACTGTCACCACCAACCAAGGAAGCCACCCCTTGAGCAGTGTTGCCGCGCCGCAGCCCGTTGCAGGGCCCGCGTTTGCCTTTGCGCGGCGCCACGGCATCTTGGTCAGCGGCATCCAACAAGGCATTGCGCATTGCGCCTGCCGCAGCGATGTGACGCCCACGGCAATTGCCGAAGTAAGGCGCATCATGGGACTACCGCTGCAATGCGAGCGTGTTGACGAACCCACGTTTGATCGCTTGCTGCGCGTTACCTACGAGACCGGCGGTGCCATGCTGCGCGGCGTGGAAGGCTTGGAAGAGACCACTGATCTGGCAGATCTTGCCTTGGATCTTCCAGAACAGGCCGATCTTCTCGAAAGTGACGACGACGCGCCTATCATTCGCCTGATCAATGCGCTGCTCACTCAGGCACTGAAGGAAAACGCCTCTGACATCCACGTCGAGCCCTTCGAGAATCGACTGGTCGTGCGGTTTCGTGTCGATGGTGTGCTGCGCGAGGTGTTGCAGTCACGCCGTGCGGTTGCGCCATTGGTGGTATCGCGCATCAAAGTCATGTCCAAGCTGGACATCGCTGAAAAGCGTCTGCCCCAGGATGGTCGTATCAGCTTGCGCATTGCAGGCCGCGCTGTAGATGTCCGCGTATCCACTATCCCTGCCGGTCATGGTGAGCGCGTGGTGCTGCGCATTCTGGACAAACAAGCCGGCCGACTGCATCTGGAAGCATTGGGCATGGATCCGGTGGTCATGCACGGTGTGGACGAACTGATCCATAAACCTCACGGCATCATCCTGGTGACCGGTCCTACCGGGTCGGGCAAGACCACCACGCTGTATTCGGCACTGGAGCGTCTCAACGACGACAGCCGCAACATCATGACGGTGGAAGACCCGATTGAGTACAACCTCGACGGCATTGGTCAGACTCAGGTCAACACCAAGGTCGAGATGAGCTTTGCGCGTGGACTGCGGGCGATCCTGCGACAGGATCCCGATGTGGTGATGGTGGGCGAAATCCGCGACGTTGAAACCGCCCGCATTGCAGTGCAAGCCAGCCTCACAGGGCACTTGGTGCTATCCACTCTGCACACCAATACCGCCGTTGGCGCAATCACCCGCCTGCGTGACATGGGCATTGAACCGTTTCTATTGTCATCCACCCTCATTGGTGTAGTGGCACAGCGACTGGTACGCGTGCTCGACCCAGTCACACGCGTGGCAGCACCGGCTAGCGACTATGAACGGCGGCTGCTCAACGTGGCAGAGGATGAAGAGGTGCCCACGCTGTACAAAGCCGGCCCCACCAGCGGCTATCGGGGTCGCATGGGCATTTATGAATTAGTGGCCATAGACGACACGCTGCGCGCGATGATTCATGACGGCGCGGCCGAGCACGACATGGAACACTATGCGCGCACTCTCACTGCCTCGATACGTGACGACGGCCGCCAGAAAGTGCTGGCAGGTCAGACCACACTCGAGGAAGTGCTTCGCGTAACACGCGAGGACTGAAGCGGATATGGCCGCTTTCGAATACACCGCACTCGATGCGGCAGGCAAACAGCAACGCAGCGTTATCGAGGGTGACACCGCGCGCCATGTACGCGGATTGTTGCGTGAGCGCGGACTGCTGCCGGTCACCGTTACCGAAGTGTCACGACACGAGTCACGTGCCGGCCTGCGCTTGCTGCCCGGCGGTGGTGTCTCGGCATCAGACCTGTCGCTGCTGACTCGGCAGTTGGCCACGCTGGTGCGCGCTGCGCTGCCCTTGGAAGAATCGCTGCTGGCAGTATCTCAACAATCCGAAAAGCCAAGGGTACAAGCGGTGCTGCTGGGCGTGCGTGCACGCGTGCTGGAAGGCCACCCGCTAGCGGCGGGACTGGAAGCTTTTCCGCGGGTGTTTCCAGAGATTTACCGCGCCACAGTGGCCGCCGGCGAACAATCCGGGCACCTGGACCGCGTGCTAGAAAGACTGGCCGACTATACCGAGGGCCGGGAGCAGATCCGTCAAAAGCTCATGGGCGCCCTGCTCTACCCCATCGTGCTGACGGTGCTGTGTTCGGGCATCGTGTCGATGCTGCTGGTCTATGTCGTTCCCAAAGTCGTCGACGTGTTCGAATCCAACCATGCACGACTGCCGCTGATTACCCGCATGCTGGTGGCCAGCAGCGGCTTTCTGCGCAGCCAAGGCCTGTGGCTACTGCTGGGTCTGGTGCTGCTGTCGATCGGGCTGTGGCGGGCCCTCAAAGACCCGCAGAGGTTGCGCCGTTGGCACAGCTTGCAACTACGACTGCCGCTGGTGGGCCGGCTGGCGCGAGGTTTCAATACAGCGCGTTTTACTCGCACACTATCTATTCTCACAGGCAGTGCAGTGCCGGTACTGGAAGCACTGCGTATCGCAGGCGCAGTAGTCACCAACCTGCCGATGCGCGATGCGGTGGACTTTGCCGCACAGCGGGTGCGCGAGGGCGCCCCGATTGGCCGGTCGCTGGCCCATAGCCGGCTGTTCCCGCCGATGATGATTCATCTGATATCCAGTGGTGAATCCAGCGGTGAACTGGAAGCGATGTTGGAGCGTGCCGCTCAAAGTCAAGAGCGCGAGCTCGACGGCGTCATGACAGCCATGGTGGGACTGTTGGGGCCTTTAATGATCGTGGCTATGGGTCTGGTGGTCATGGGCATCGTGTTTGCGATGCTATTGCCAATCTTTGAGATGAATTCGCTGATTACCTAAGGTATATATCAGCCCGCTGCAGACAACAGTCGCAGCAACCCCATCAACCCTTCATGAGCAGAGTCATGAGCGAGAAGCCGGAAACAGATGATTTCGATGATCAGGATGTCGACGATCTTGCAGGGGATAACCAAGACCAGGATCTCGAGCGCGCCAATAAAGATCTGGAGCTGTCGCGCAAGCGTGGCACCAAGATCGTGGGCGATCCTGCGTGGCGACGACTCGAAGAGTTGCAAGAGAAAAAACGCATCAAGGCGCTCATCAGTGACTTCGAGGATTACGACATTGGACTCGACGACAAGCCGTCACGCGGCAAGTCGGGCGACTGATCGAGGCGCTGGGAGATGAAGATCGCGGTCATCGGCTCAGGCGTAGCCGGCAACGTGATTGGCCACCATTTGCAGCATCAGCACGACGTACAGGTGTTTGAGGCTGGCAGTCATGTGGGCGGGCATAGCCATACGCACGATATCGAGCTCGGGGATCGACGCTGGTCAATCGATACCGGCTTTATCGTTTACAACGAGCTGACCTACCCGCATTTCACCGCCATGCTGAGTTCATTGGGCGTGCCAACTCAGGCCAGCCACATGAGTTTCTCGGTGCGCTGCGATCGCACAGGGCTTGAGTACAACGGTAATACGCTCAACAGCCTGTTTGCACAGCGCAGCAACTTGGTGCGCCCGGCGTTCTGGCGCATGGTCACCGGCATTATGCGATTCAATCGCGAGGCACTGGCACTGCTGGCAGCCGATGCCGATACCGAAATCACCCTGGGCCGTTACCTGTCCTTGCACGGCTATGCACGCGAATTTATCGATTGGTACATCGTGCCCATGGGTGCGGCCATTTGGTCTACTGACCCGGTGCGCATGCTCGATTTCCCGGCCCATAGTTTTGTGCGGTTCTTTCACAACCACGGCATGCTGTCGGTCAACAATCGGCCGCAGTGGCGCACCATCAGCGGCGGTTCGCGCGAGTATGTGCGGCAGTTGACCCGAGGTTTCGCCGATCGCATTCGTCTTAACTGCCCAGTACAGCGCATTCAACGCTTTGATGATCACGTGCGCATCGACAGCGCCCAGGCTAGTGGTGAACGCTTTGACCAAGTGTTCATCGCCTGCCACAGCGACCAGGCGCTGGCGCTGTTGGCCGATCCGTCGCAACTGGAAGCCAACACGCTGGGGACCATTCCCTATCAGGACAGTGAAGTGCTGCTGCACACCGACACGCGCATGCTGCCGCGTCGGCCGTTGGCACGCGCCGCCTGGAACTATCACCTTGCCGATGAATCCCCAGATCCGGCGCGACCTGCAGCAGCAACACTGACGTATGACATGAATGTGCTGCAGGGCTTGCAAGGCCCAGAGCGCTTTTGTGTTTCGCTCAATCGCTCCGCCGACATCGACCCTGCCAAGGTGCTGCGTCGCCTGCGCTATGCCCATCCGCTGTACACGCCTGCAGGTCTGGCCGCGCAACAACTGCACGGCGAGGTCAATGGCCAGCAACGCACCTATTTTTGCGGCGCCTATTGGCGCTATGGCTTTCATGAAGACGCTATCGCCAGCGCGCTGGCCACGCTGGATCATTTTGAAATGCGCACCTCAACGAAAGTCCCGCGACGCTGGCATCAGGTGGCCGAGCAGACGGCTGCGGTCAATCAGCCGCTGGGCGACCAGATGGATCACGCCAGCCTCGCGCTGCAACTGACCCCGCACCTCCAGCAGCCGTGACTCCAGCAGCGCCAGACGCTGTTGCTCGCCCACACGCCGCCAGACGATCACGCTAACGTTGCCGGTCTCGTCCTCCAGCGTGACAAATGTAACGCCGCTGGCACTGGCCGGACGCTGTCGATTGACCACCACGCCTGCCACACGCAGCAGCGCGCCAGCCGGTAGCGTCTGTAAATCGGCGGCTGACACCATGCCGGCAGCGGTCAAGCGCTGACGCAGCAAAGCCACTGGATGGCGCCCCAGTGTCAAACCCGTCGATGCGTAATCGGCCACGATGTCCTGCCCCTCAGTCGGGCGTCGCAACAGCGGCAGCACCGCACTGTCATCGGGTGTAGGGGCCGTAGGCAGGGCTTGACGAAAGCCCGCCACATCCCAGAACGCACGGTGTCGATGGCCACCAAGCGCTGCCAACGCACCGGCTGCTGCCAGCGCTTCAAGATGGCCACGATCCAGCACAGCACGCTCGCCCAGATCCTGCACGCCGGTAAAGGCTGACTGCACACGCGCGGCAACAATGCGTCGTGCTGCTGCATCACCGAGCGATTTGATCAGACCCAGTCCCAGACGCATCGCCGCAGCGCCATCACTGCGCCGCTCTAGAGTGCTGTCGAGTTCGCTGCACGTCACATCCACGGCACGCACTTCGACATCGTGGGCACGCGCATCACGCACCAGCTGAGCCGGCGCATAGAATCCCATCGGCAGACTGTTGAGCAGTGCCGCTGTGAAGGCTGCGGGGTGATGGCACTTGAGCCAAGCCGACACATACACCAGCAACGCAAAGCTGGCCGCATGCGACTCGGGGAAACCATATTCACCGAAGCCTTGTATCTGATTAAAAATCTGCCGTGCAAAGCCCTCGTCATAACCGCGCTCGCGCATGCCATCGATAAGCCGTGATTCAAAACCACCCAGTCCACCGCGACGCTTCCAGGCCGCCATCGCACGGCGCAGTTGATCAGACTCGCCGGCCGAGAAACCGGCAGCCACGATGGCCAGTTGCATGACCTGCTCTTGAAAGATGGGAATGCCCAGCGTGCGCGACAACACGCCTTCGACAGCGGCGCTGGGATAGCTGACCGGCTCAAGTCCGGCGCGACGACGCAGATAAGGATGCACCATGTCGCCCTGAATAGGCCCGGGTCGTACGATAGCCACCTCGATGACTAAGTCGTAATAGCAGCGGGGCCGCAGCCGCGGCAGCATCGCCATCTGCGCCCGTGACTCAATCTGAAACACACCCACGCTGTCAGCACGACACAGCATGTCGTACACCTGCGGATCTTCGGCCGGCACACTGGCCAGCGTCAGCGGCGGCTCACCACTGAAACCCGACACCAGCGCGAAACAGCGACGTATTGCCGCCAACATGCCTAGGGCCAATACATCCACTTTGACCAAGCCCAGATCATCCAGATCATCCTTGTCCCATTGAATGACTGTGCGATCGGGCATCGCAGCATTCTCAACCGGCACCAGTTCCTCAAGCAGGTCGCGAGCAATGACAAAGCCGCCGACATGCTGCGATAGATGGCGCGGAAACCCCTGCACCTGCGTGCTCAGAGCCAACAGACGTTGCACAGCCACATCTTGCAGGTCGATGCCATATTGTGAGGCACGTTGACTATCTGGCTCACCGGCTTTATTCCAGCGCAGCCCAGCAGCCAGCTGTGCAGCAGCAGTCGCCTCAAAACCCAACACCATCGCCATGTCACGCAGCGCACTGCGCGGCCGGTAGCTGATAACCACACCCGTCAGCGCAGCACGATCCCGGCCATATTTTCGATAGATGTACTGGATGACTTCTTCGCGCCGCTCGTGCTCAAAGTCGACATCGATGTCAGGCGGCTCGGCACGCTCACGCGAGATGAAGCGCTCAAACAGCATCTTCATACGCACCGGATCGACCGAGGTGATGGCCAGGCAATAACACACCACCGAGTTGGCAGCAGAGCCACGGCCCTGACACAAAATGCCAACGCTGCGCGCAAAGCGCACTACATCATGCACGGTAAGAAAGTACGGCTCGTAAGCCAGCTCATTGATCAATGCCAGTTCATGTTCGATCTGCACACGCACTGCATCGGGCACCGCCTGCAGCCAACGTTCGGCAGCACCGGCCCACACCAGATGCCGCAACCAACTGGCGGCATCGTGACCCTCGGGCACAATCTCGCGTGGATACTGATAACGCAGCTCATCCAGCGAGAAGCTGCACCGCGCAGCGATGTCGCAACTGCTCTGCAACCATTGCGGCGGATACAAACGCTGTAGCACCGCCACTGCACGCAGATGACGCTCACCATTGGGGTGCAAGCGCCAACCGGCCTGCGCTAACGGCACGCTGTGGCGTACTGCCGTCAGTGCATCCTGCAGCTGCCGTCGCTCGCGCACATGCATGTGCACATCGCCACACGCTACGCAGTCGATGCCCAGTGCAGCAGCCAGCGCAGTCAGCTGCTGCTTGCGGCTTCGATCCTGACCATCGCAAAGCAGCGACACGCCCAACCACAACGCGCCGGCAAACAGCTCACACAACCACTGCGCCTGCTGCGGCTGCGCAGCATCGTCTGGTAACCAAATTGCCAGACAGTCCGTTGCGGCTCCGGGCAGCGGTTGCAGCAGCTCTTGCAGGTCACTGCCGGTCAGTAGATAGCTGCCTTTGGTGGCAGCACGGCGGCCGCGGGTAATCAATCGACACAGCTGCCCATAGCCGCGACGGTTGGCTGCCAACAGCACCAAGCGTGTGCCGCATTGCAACGTGAACGACGCACCGACGATCAGCTTGAAGCCCAGCGGTTTGGCCGCCACATGCGCGCGGACCACGCCCGCCACAGAACACTCGTCTGTAATCGCCAACGCCGCATAACCGAGCGCATGCGCCTGCTCTATCAATTCGTGTGGATGCGATGCACCGCGCAGAAAGGTGAAGTTGGAGAAGCACTGCAGCTCGGCATAGCCGGCAACTGTGTCAGCCGAAGGGACCATGCAGGAACCAGCGGCGTTGACCCTCACGCTGTCGATACACCCACAGGCGTGCACCGCTGGCATCGGCCGCCACGTAGTAATCACGCTGGATATCAGCGCCATCCCACCAACCAGTCTCCAGACGTTCGGGGCCAGCCAGCAGCTGCAGACGCTGTAAGGCACACAGGGGCCAACCGCTTGCATCCTGTTCAAGCAACTGCGGTACCGGCAGCAACCACAGCGGTCGCCGGCCTGGCGCCCAGGGCATCGACACAGCAGCCGCACGGCGCACTGCCAAAGCCTGCATCAGCGGCTCTGCCACACGCGATATGTGCTCCGGGCGATGATCGGGCGAGACTGATAGACCGTGCACAGACTCTGCCCCCAGCCGCACGCGTAGGTTTTCGAGAAAGGCTGGCATCTGCGCACTGGCACCACCGCCCTGCTCGCCCGCCTGCCACAAGCCGGCGCTATCTGACGCAGCCTCAAGCAACGGGCCACAGCGCAGGCCACAGCGGCGCACCGGCGCCGGCAACACCACTTGGCGCAACCGTTCAGCCAGCAGTGATGAGAGTCGCTGCGCGCAATGCTCGGGAACCGCCAGCCGCAACACGATGCGTGTGGCCACATGCTGGCGATGTTCGAGCGACAACAGCAAAGCGGTGATGCCACGCTGACGTTGCAGCAGAAACTGCTGCAACGCGAGCAGATGCGGCTGCAGCTCACGCAGCAGCGCGGTATTGCCAGTCATCTCGTAGGAAGGCTCAAAGCGCACCGCAAAACGCTCTACCGGCACAAAGGGCACGCGTGGATCTGGGCGGCGACCCACCAAGCGATCCAGGTCATCGAGCAACGTATGACCAAAGCGCTGCGCAAAGCCAGCGCGCGGCAAACGCAGCGCCTCGCCCACCGTGACGACACCCACTGCTGCCAAGCGCGCCAACGACTGCGCAGACCAACCCAGGCAAGCCAGTGACAAAGGGGCCAGTCGACTGACCAGACGTTGTGCATCGGTAAGCGCGGCGCGCTGACCGCTACGCGCCAACGCAACCGCTGCCAAAGCCGTGGGCGCCATCGACACCACGCCGACCTGGTGAAAGTGACCGCGTAATTGCGCCAGCAAAGACCCCAGTCCACCAAACAGACGCAAGCTGCCACGCACTTCCAGCAACACGATGTCCGGTGCCGCTAGCGACACACGCGAGCTGTAGTGCAACGCTCTGCCTGCTTGCCTCTGCAAGCCTGCTGCATCAGGCACAGGCTGCAGCCGGACCGCAGCCCACAGCTGGCGGGCAGCCACCCGCACCGGTGATTCGATATGCGGTGACGGCGGCAAACGCGGTGGCAGCGGAGCTTGCAGTGCATCGAACAATGCCGCGGTGCGGGAGTGACGTTTCATGCGGGCAACGTAAGGTTGATGACTGGCTGGGCTGCGCCGCGACTCTTGAGTACACGCAGTTGCAATCCACCCGGTTGGGCTTGAACCAACAGACGCAGCGCGGCCGGCGAAGAATCACGCCCGGCCGCAGCAGGCCTGAACAACACCCCTGCGGATAATCCTTGTTCGGTTGCCAGCGCCAAGCGACGCAACTCGGGCACGCTGGCCTGTGCTACCCAACTGAGGACCAGATCGCAGGCCCCAGAGCGCAAAGCCTGTTCGGTCGCCCATAAAGGCTGCGGGGGCCGCACGATGAGTAAGCGGTCAAGCCGCACTCCTGCCGACGCAAAGGCCGGCGCAAACAGCTGAAACGGCGGACTGATGAAGGCACACCAGCGGGCGGATGCCGCACTGGTGAGTTGCGCCAGCGCCGGCAGCCACAACTGCAACTCCCCCAGCCCCTGGTGGGCTGTGAGAATTTCACTGAGGCCGCGCTGCGGCCAGCCTCCACCCGGCAAAGCCTGATCGAGTGCCGCAAAACCTGTGGCCACCACCGGCTGCGGCGCAATGCTGCGCCCACGCCAAAGCGAAGGATGCTGCAGCAGCTGTTCGAGCCGCGGATCGGGCGAAACCTGGGGCATGCCGGCAACTCACTGTCAGAGGCCCACTGTCAGAGGCCCAGGCTCTTGCCGCGCCGAACCACACCCACCACCACACCCTCGATGAGCAGTTCCTGCTCTTTGAGGTCGACTTTGATGGGCTCGAAGTCCGCGTTCTCGGGCAGCAGCCAGGCCACCGAGCCTTCCTGACGATAGCGTTTGACCGTGACCTCGTTATCGAGCCGCGCCACCACGATTTGACGGTTGCGCACATCGGGCGTGCGGTGCACCGCCACCAGATCGCCGTCGAGGATGCCAATGTCTTTCATGCTCATGCCTACCACCTTGAGCAGGTAATGCGGTCGCACGTTGAAGACACCCGGATCTATGTTGAGGCGCGACTCGATGTTTTCCTCAGCGAGGATAGGTCGACCTGCAGCCACCCGACCAATGAGCGGCAAGCCGGATTGTTCGCGCGCTGCCTCCGTGAGCTGAATGCCACGTGATGCGCCGGGCAGCAGCGAAATGACACCCTTGCGAGCCAGCGCCCGCAAGTGGTCTTCGGCCGCATTGGCGGATTTGAACCCCAAATGGGTAGCGATCTCTTGCCGGGTGGGTGGCATGCCGGTTTCGGAGAGGGTGTCCTGGATGAGCTGCAGCACCTGCTGCTGGCGGGGGGTGAGTTCAGACTCGGACATGATCTTCTCCACGTTCATACTGTGTTTAATCACAGTAACTGGGGATATATCCAGATGCAAGCCTGTCGACAGGCTATTTTCCAGTCACATGACCAATGTGTCTGATAGCCGCAACATCAGCCGCCAAGTGCCGGTTTACACTGTAAAAAGGCCTTTGAAGTGTTGCGCCCACTGTCTTGTTATGATGGAATCGTCACTTCACAAGGCTTGGCATTGTCCCGAGCCTCAGCAGTTTTAGTTCGATACATCCGCCAGACTTCAAGAAGGAACCACAATGAATTTCACCACCAAGATCGCCGCCCTCGCCGCTTTGGCCGTCATGGCCGGTTGCACCGACCTCAAGCCGCTGCAGGCCCAGGTCGACGACCTCAAGAGCCAGGTGGGCAAGCTGTCGTCAGACATCGCCGCCAACAAGGCTGCCGATGACGCGTCGTCCAAGTCGGCTGCCGCTGCCGCCGCTGCTGCTTCGCAGTCGGCTGCCGCTGCGCAGAACACCGCCAACCAGGCGCTGGCTGCTGCCAAGGCTGCCCAGTCGGGCGTCGACGCGCTGAACGAGAAGATCGACCGCATGTTCAAGCGCTCGGTCTCGAAGTAATACTCTTACTTCAGCCGTAAAGAAAACGCCGCGCAATGCGCGGCGTTTTTTTGCTCTGCGTATCGGCCTTACCGACTACATGCGTACGAGCGCCCTGCATATCGGCCTTACCGACTACATGCGTACGAGCCCTCTGCGTATCGGCCTTACCGACTACATGCGCACCAATGAGGCGCCCCACGTGAAGCCACCACCGAAGGCCTCTAGCAAGACCAAGTCGCCGGGTTTGATGCGGCCATCGCGAATACCAGTATCGAGCGCCAGCGGCACCGATGCTGCAGACGTATTGCCCTGCTCTTGCACAGTGATAATCACGTTATCCAAAGACATATCGAGCTTCTTGGCCACCGCTTGAATGATGCGGATATTGGCCTGATGCGGCACCAACCACTTGATGTCGCTCTTTTGCAGATTGTTGGCGGCGAGTACTTCGTCGACCACATTGCCCAGCATGGTGACAGCCACTTTGAACACTTCGCGACCGGCCATGCGGATAAAAGCCCGATTGCCGGTTCCAGGCTCATAGCCCTTGGACACACCGCCGGTGCAATACAGCAGATCTTGGTAATGGCCATCGGAGTGCAGATGCGTAGACAGCACACCCGGCTGCTGGGAGGCGCTCAGCACCACTGCGCCAGCACCATCGGCAAACAGGATGGCCGTGGTGCGATCAGTGAAATCGGTAATGCGGGTGAGCGTCTCTGAGCCCACCACCAAGGCATGCTTAGCCTCGCCACTGCGCACGAACTTATCGGCGATCGACAGCGCATAGATGAAACCGCTGCACGCGGCCTCGACACTGAACGCAGGACCACCGCGACAGCCCAGACGCGCCTGCAGCATGACTCCGGCGTTGGGGAACACCAGGTCGGGCGTGGCTGTGGCAAAGACGATGAGGTCGATGTCTGCGGCAGAGATGCCAGCAGCTTCGATGGCACGCTTAGCGGCCACTTCAGCCATATCGACCGTGGTTTCACCATCAGCCGCGTAATGGCGGCTGACGATACCCGTGCGCTCGCGGATCCAGCTGTCGGAGGTCTCCATGACCTCCTCCAACTCGGTGTTGTGCACCACACGCGCGGGCAGGTATGAGCCCGTGCCGAGTATGCGCGAGTAGGTCACGGGCAATGCGCTATTGAGGCATCAGCGACGAGCGCTGCTGCCGTCAATCCTGATCGTCGGCTTCGACAGCCTTCTCGATCACACGACGACCACGATAGAAACCATCGGGCGTGATGCGATGACGCAGGTGGGTTTCACCCGACTGCGGATCAATGGACAACGCAGGACGCGCAACGGCGTCATGCGAACGATGCATGCCCCGCTTGGAGGGGGTTTTGCGGCTTTTTTGCACAGGCATGGGTCAATCTCCTCGTCGGCGGCCCTTGACTGGCCGCTTCGGTTCATCAGGCCGCGCCCGGCCCATAAGGGCGCCCAGCGCGGCAAAAGGCATCTGTACTTCCGCTGTAGGCTCCGGCGCCTCCAGCGGCTCGTCGTTGCGCGCCACACAGCGCTCGTGGTCGCCATGCAACGGTGCCAGCGGCAGCGCCAGCAGCAATTCTTCCTCAACCAGCTCGGCCATGCGCAGCCGCCCTTCCGGCGCCAGCATCAGCTCTGCCTCAGCCGGCACGCGCTCGGCAGCCTGTTCGGAATGTGGCAACCACACCCGCGAATCGCTACCCACACACACCTCAAACGGCTGCATGCAGCGCTGGCAGCGCAGCGTAACAAAGGCTTCGGCCTGCACATCGGCAACCGCAAAGCCCTGCTCGCGCGTGAACCCGATGCTAGCCGTAGCCGTGCCCTCGGGCGTCACCAGTGCATCGGCCAGGCGCGCCATGCGCGCCACTGAAACCTCTACAGCCAGCCGCGTCCCCTCGTCGGCAAGGATCGATACGTCACGCAGTTTCGATCCGTCATCCGGCATGGGGCGCGTATCATAGGTTCGACACCCCCCCAAGTCAAAAGAACAACTGAAGGGCCCAACGCCAAGTGCTTGTTTGGCGTGGCCCAGAGCACCTGCCATGCCCCAGAGCGTCACGCTGATCCTCGCTTCGACCTCCCCCTACCGTCGTCAACTGCTGCAGCGGCTGGGTGTGCCGTTCGAAGTGTGCGCTCCCGAAGTAGACGAAACACCCCTACCCGGCGAGCTCCCGCCGCAACGGGCTGCACGACTGGCTGCCGCCAAGACTCGCGCAGTGGCGATCACCCACCCCAATGCGATCGTCATCGGTAGCGACCAGGTCGCCAGTCTGGGCGATGGTGCTGCTGCCCGCATCCTGCGCAAACCTGGCGGCCGCGAACGCTGCCTGGCCCAATTGGCCGAGTTGTCGGGCCGGGTGGCGCGCTTTGACACCGCCGTCTGCCTGGCCTGGCCCGGTGGCGGCTGGGCTGCCCACACCGACATTACCCGTGTCGTGTTCCGGGCACTGTCCGCGGCCGAGATCGAACGCTATGTGGAGCGCGAGCCGGCCTTTGACTGCGCCGGCGGCTTCAAGTGCGAAGGACTAGGCGTCAGTTTGATGCAGGGCATCGAATCCACTGACCCGACTGCCCTGATCGGTCTGCCGCTTATTTGGCTTTCCAACGCGATTCGCGGATCGGGCCTTTCGATCCCCTGATGCGAGCCTTGCTGGAGGCAGCCGCCTCGGCCAAACGATCCAGGAACTCTTTGAGGTTGTCGGGCAACGGCGCGCTGGCGCTGACTGTGACGTGCCGCTCCGGATCCTCATAGCTGATGCTGTGGGCATGCAGGAAAATGCGATCAAGGCCCAACTCAGCCATCTGCTCGTTGTACTGCGGATCGCCATATTTGGGATCACCCGCCACCGCATAGCCGGCATGTTGGGCATGCACACGGATCTGATGGGTACGACCGGTTTTGAGATTGACCTCAACCAACGTGCCCAAGCGCCCATAAAACTGCACCACGCGAAATTCGCTGGCTGCAGCCTTGCCGTTGGGATCCACCTTGACCGTACGCTCGCCGCCGACTCGCAGGTCGGTACGCAGCGGTGCATCGATCAGTTTGCGGCCCAGCTCCCATTTGCCCCGCACCAGCGCCAGATAGCGCTTGTCGAAGCCGTCATCCTCGCGCAGTAGTGCATGCAGCGAGCGCAGCGTGCTGCGGCGGCGCGCCACCAGCAGACAGCCGCTGGTATCGCGATCCAGACGGTGCACCAGCTCCAGCGTCTCTTCGGGACGCGAGGCGCGCAGCACTTCGATAATGCCAAAGCCGATGCCGCTACCACCGTGCACCGCAAGGCCAGAGGGCTTGTCGAGCACCAGCAGGCGCTCGTCCTCGTGAATGATCGCTGCCTCCACCTGCTCGATCAGCCGGCGCGGCACCGGACGTGGCGCATCCGGGTCACGCACCGGCTGCTCCTGCACCGGCGGCAGGCGCAGCAAATCGCCTTCGGCAACGCGGGATTCGGGCTTAACGCGCTTGCCGTTGAGCCGCACCTCGCCTTTGCGCAACAGCCTAAACAGATGGCTGCGGGGCACGCCTTCGAGCAGGCGGGCCAGCAAACGGTCGACCCGCTGGCCGGCCTCCTCGCTACCCACGGTGACAGTGCGTACCGCAGTACGGGCGGGCCGCGCAGGGGCGGCAATAGAAGTGTCTTCGGTCATTTGTGGCGTAAGGCCTTGTTTACCAATAGTGCGAGCGTATACTCGGGACGTTGCGTGTCGTGTTCCAGCTGCCTTTAAGAGGGCATCCGGCTCGACTCGCTCCAAAAACAACCGCGGCAAATGCCGCACTTTAGTTGGCTTCGGGTAACGGAGTCATCGTACGGCCGATCAGGTCGCAACGCCCCACGATACACGCCCGACAGCCGGGCTGCTGAAGTGGAGCGCGCCCGTCGGTCAGCAGACAATTATAAGGTTGCTGGCACGTTGCCCCGCGGCGGCGTGATCACTCCCCTACGCAGTGCTCGCATTATTTATTGCGCTCGTAACCCGCCTGTCGGCTTTGCTGACGGCCCTCTGCTGCCCGCCACGGCTCATTGCTGTGCACGCTGACGCGTGCATCCTCCCCTCGTCGGCCCCTCAAACCAGTTTGAGCGGGACACATGAAAAGAATGCTCGTCAACGCGACCCAGCAGGAAGAACTGCGCGTCGCCCTCGTCGATGGTCAGAAACTCTACGACCTCAGTATTGAGATTCCCTCCCGGGAACAGAAGAAGGCCAACATCTACAAAGCGCGCATTGCGCGCGTCGAACCGTCGCTTGAGGCGGCGTTCGTCGACTATGGTGCTGCCCGTCACGGCTTTTTGCCGCTGAAGGAAATCGCCAAGGAATACTTCCGTCCCGGGGTGGCCGCCAACCGCCCGATCCGCGAACTGGTCACTGAAGGCCAGGAAATCGTGGTGCAGGTCGAGAAGGAAGAGCGTGGTAACAAGGGCGCCGCCCTGACCACCTTCATCAGCATGGCCGGCCGTTTCCTGGTGCTGATGCCCAACAATCCGCGCGCCGGTGGCGTGTCGCGTCGCATCGAAGGTGAAGACCGCGATCAGATGCGCGAGACCATGGCGCAGCTGCAGATCCCCGAGGGCATGGGCGCCATCATCCGCACCGCCGGCGTCGGCCGTAGTGCTCCAGAACTGCAGTGGGACTTGGACAACCTGCGTACGCAGTGGGATGCCATTGCCGAGGCAATCAACTCGCGTCCCGCGCCCTTCCTGGTTTATCAGGAGAGCGATGCGGTCACGCGCGCGATGCGCGACTACCTCACCGATGACATCGGCGAGATTCTGGTCGACGACACGGCTGCCTATCAGAAGGCGCAGGAATACATGCAGCGCTTCATGCCGCCAGAGGCACTGCGCCAGCTCAAGCTGTACACCGACGACACGCCGCTGTTCACGCGTTTCCAGATCGAGAACCAGATCGAATCGGCCTATGCGCATAAAGTGCAGCTGCCGTCAGGCGGCAGCCTGGTCATCGACTACACCGAGGCGCTGGTGTCGATCGACATCAACTCCGCGCGTGCCACACGCGGCGGTGACATCGAGACCACTGCGACCAACACCAATTTGGAAGCTGCCGACGAAATCGCCCGCCAACTGCGTATCCGCGACATTGGTGGACTGATCGTCATCGACTTCATCGACATGGAGTCGAGCAAGAACCAGCGTGATGTCGAAGAGCGTCTGCGCGAAGCCATGAAAATGGACCGTGCACGCATTCAGATCGGTCGCTTGTCGCGCTTTGGTCTGCTGGAAATGTCGCGCCAGCGGCTGCGCCCGAGCTTGGGCGAATCCAGCCACCTCAGCTGCCCGCGCTGCAACGGCATAGGCAGCATCCGCAGTGTTGAATCGATGGCGCTGTCGATCCTGCGTTTGGTCAGCGAGGATGCCCGCAAGGACCGCACGTCGCGATTGATCGTGCAGGTACCGGTGCCGGTAGCCACTTACCTGATGAACGAAAAGCGCGATGCGCTGCATGATCTGCAAGTGCGCAGTCATATCGAGGTGTACGTCGTCCCCAATCCGGACATCGACACACCCGATTACAGCATCCGCCGTGTGCGCGATGACGAAGCAGGACTGGCCGAGAACGCGATGCCCAGCTACCGCATGCCAACGGCACCGGAAGTACTGGACCCGGCGATGCAGATCAAAAAGCCCATTGCACCGGTGGCTGCAGTAGCACCGATCATGCCGGCCACTGCCGCACCGCCCGCCCCGGCCCCGCGTGAGACGCAGGCTGTGGCCGCGGCGACGGCACCGGCAGCAGCCACGGCACCGATGCCGTCGCTGTGGTCGCGCATTAAGCGCTTTGTGGTGGGTGATGAGCAGCCTGCCGCAACAGACAAGAGCGACGGTGATCGCACCGGCGGCCGCGAGCGCGGTGGTCGTGGCGGTCGTGATGATCGCGGCGGACGCGGTGGTCGCGACGGGCGCGGTGGCCGTGGTGGACGTGATGGCCGTGGCGGTCGTGACGGCCGCAGCCGGGATCGTGACGGTCGCAGCGATGAGCTGCGCGAAGCCGGCGCCGCTGCCGAGCGTGCAGCAGCCCCGGTGGTAGCCGCTCCGGCTGCCGCTACAGAAGGCACGGGCGGCGGTCGTGGCCGTGGCCGCAGTCGTGGGGGGCGTGATGGTGCGCCGCGCGAAGGTGGCGAAGGCCGTGAGCCGCGCGAGCCGCGTGAACCGCGCGCGCCGCGCGCGCCGCGTCAGCCCGACGGTAACTTCGCCGACGCCGGCAGTAACGCCGGTGTCGTGGCTGCAGCAACCGTTGCAGGCTCGGCCGTGATGGTCGGTGCCGCAGCCACTGCCGAGGCAGGTGAGAACGAAGCACGCGCCGAGGGCGAAGGCCCCCGTCGTTCACGTCGTGGTGGCCGTCGTCGCCGTCGCGGTGGTGCAGGTCGTGACCGCGATGCCGCCGGCGTAACGGGCGAGGAAGGCAGCAGTTCAACTGAGGGTGAAATCGAGGCGCCGATGTTTGCGCTGCAGGCTCCCGAGGGTGATGTCCCGCTGCCGCTGCTGCGCGATCCGCAGCAGGTGCAATTGTCATGGTCGTCAGCCCCACCGGCTGTGGAACCCGCTCCGATCCAGGTCGTGGCACCGCCAGCTGCTGAAGTAGTCGTTAACGAACCGGCCCCCACCCAGGTGGCAGAGCTGTTGGCTGCTGTCGTCGAACCGGCACAGGCTGTGTCACCCATGGCCGCTGCGGTAGTGACCGCGGCCGAAGCCGCTGCCGTACCCGCCGCCGAGCAGGTGCAGGCTGTGGTGGCTGCAGTCATCGACCCGGTGGCCGTCGCTGCGGCGCCGCCCGTTGCTGTTGAGCCGGCACCGGAACCGGTGGTGGTGCCGGTGGACCCAGTGGCAGATCCGGCCGCTGCGCCGGCGCCTGTCACCGCGTCGACTTCACCTCCCGCGGGCGGTGAGCGCGTCTAAAACGCCTTGGGCAGCCTGTTCGGCCAGATCGAGCACCTGCTCGAAGCCGTCAGGCCCGCCGTAATACGGGTCGGGCACCTCGCGGTGTTCCGATCCGGGGGCATAGTCCAGAAACAGCCGCACGCGGTCCCGCCGCTGCGGCGGAGCCAGCAGCTGCAACTCAGACCAGTTGGCCTTGTCCATTGCCAGCAACAGATCAAACTCCTCAAAGTCACTGGCTCGCACCTGCCGGGCTCGCAAGCCCGATAGGTCGTAGCCGCGGCACGCCGCGGCTGCCTGACTGCGAGAATCCGGTGGTTCACCCAGGTGATAAGCCCCCGTACCAGCCGAATCAACTATCAGCTCTAATGGCGGAACCCGGCGCGCGGCTAAAGCTCGCAGCACCGCCTCGGCTGTCGGTGACCGACAGATATTGCCCAGACACACCATCAAGACTTTGACTGCCACGCTGAACTCCACAACATCCTGACTAGACGGCCACCGCCATGATGCCAAACGCACCGATCCGCGCACTGTCCCTGGGGCCGTCCAACTTCACTTGTGAGGCCAGGACCGACGGCAGCATTGTCCTGCGCTCAACGCAACCCTTAGCCGATTACCCCGCGCGGGTTACCGATCGGCTGCGGCACTGGGCTGCGGTGGCGCCAGAGCGCACGTTTCTGGCACAGCGTGACAGCACCGGCGCGTGGCGCAGGCTCAGCTACGCGCAAGTGCTGGACAGCGTGCAGCGCATCGCCGCTGCGCTGCTGCAACGTGGTCTGTCGGCTGAGCGGCCACTGGCCATTCTCTCCGACAACGATTTGGAGAATGCACTGCTGGGGCTGGCTGCGCAGCATGTGGGCATCGCCTTTGCGCCCATCTCACCTGCGTACTCCTTGGTGCAAGGTGAGCCCACCAAGTTGCGCTATGTGCTTGAAGCGCTCACCCCGGGATTGGTATTTGCCGCTGATGGCCAACGCTATGCCCGCGCGCTGCGCGAGGTGGTGGCCGCCGGTACGGAAATCGTCGTAACGCGCAACGCACTGCCAGATCTGCAAGTCACGCTGTTCGAGTCTTTGCTACAAGAGCGCAATGACCCGGCTGTGCAAGCGGCCTACGAAGCTGTAGGCCCGGACACTATTGCAAAGTTCCTGTTTTCATCGGGCTCAACCGGCATGCCCAAAGGCGTGATCAACACGCACCGCATGCTGTGTTCGAACCAGCAAATGGGTTTGCAGGCGCTGCCGTCGTTAGCCGAACCGCCACCGGTAATTGTCGACTGGCTGCCGTGGAACCACACTTTCGGCGGCAATCACAATCTGGGTTTTGCGCTCTACAACGGCGGCACTCTATACATCGACGACGGCAAGCCGGTACCCGGACTGTTCGAACGCAGCATTGCCAACCTGCGGGACATTGCCCCCACGGTGTATCTGAATGTACCCAAGGGATTCGAGTCTCTGGTGCACGCATTACAGGCCGACACTGCGCTGGCCAAACACTTTTTCAGCCGTCTGCAATTCATGTTCTATGCCGGCGCGGGTCTGTCGCAGCACATCTGGGACAGCTTGGATCAACTGGCTAGTGAGGCCGTTGGAGAGCGCATCGCAATGATCACCGGCTTGGGCTGCACCGAGACCGCTCCGTCGGCTACGTTTGCCAACTTCATAGGCGGCAGTTCTGGCGGTATAGGCACACCGGTAGCAGGCATCGATTTCAAGATGGTACCGATCGGTGGCAAGTTTGAAGCGCGGGTGCGCGGCCCCAGTGTGACGCCGGGCTATTGGCGCGCGCCTCAACTTACTGCCAAGGCGTTTGATGACGAGGGCTACTACTGCACTGGCGATGCAGTGAAGTTCATCGATGAAAGCGATCCGTCACGCGGCTTGCTGTTTGACGGGCGCATCACCGAAGACTTCAAGCTCTCCAGCGGCACCTGGGTCAGTGCAGGCCCTTTGCGATCCAAGGTTGTATTGCACTGCGCGCCGCTGGTACGCGATGTGGTGCTAACCGGTCTTAACCGAGCTGAGCTGGGCGCTTTGGTGTTTCCGGATATTGCCGCCTGCCGTCAATTGTGCAGCGAGCTTGCGGCAGATGCACCGCTGCAGCAGGTGCTGTCTCATCCGCTGCTGCTTGAGAGACTGCAACAACATTTAAACACGCTGGCCAATGCCGCCACCGGTAGTGCCACGCGCATTACACGCGCCTATTTGATGACCGAAATACCCACGGTGGATACTGGCGAAGCCACCGACAAGGGCTCGCTAAACTGCGCTGCCGTGCTGCAACGGCGCGCGGACTTGGTGGAGCAGCTCTACAGCGATGACAGCGGTACAAATCCGCTGCAACTGCGTGCTGCTCAGGCAGTGCCGTCACCATCAAAGGTCAACAACGAGCCATAAAGCTCGGGCCGGCGATCACGAAACACAAACCAGTTGTCGCGCAGGCGCGAACAGGCCTGCAGATCAAGCTCAGCTAGCAGCACCGCATCAGCATCTTCGGGGGCCTCGGCAAGCTTGGCACCCTGAGCGTCGGTGATGAACGATGAGCCATAGAAGTTGATGTAGAGACCCTGCGGGTCTTGCAGTGAACGCTCTAGCCCATGACGGTTGGATGCGATCAACGGCACCAGATTGGCTGCCGCATGCCCCTGCTGCACACGCTGCCAATGGTCGCGTGACAACACCGGCACTGCCGGCGGCGGCTCACTGCCGATGGCAGTCGGGTACAACAGCAGCTCTGCGCCCTGTAGTGCCATCGCGCGTGCGCATTCTGGAAACCACTGATCCCAGCAAATGCCCACACCGATGCGTCCATAGCGCGTGTCCCACACCCGAAAGCCTGTATCGCCTGGACTGAAGTAAGTCTTTTCCTGATAGCCAGGGCCATTGGGAATGTGCGATTTGCGATAGCAGCCCAGCAGACTGCCATCGGCGTCGATGACGGCAACGGTATTGAAATAGGCCTGACCAGCGTGCTCGAAAAAACTCACCGGCACGACAACCTGCAGTTCGGCAGCCAGCTTCATAAAGCGCTGCACGGCCGCGTTCCCCAGCACAGACGTGGCCAGACGCAGATGCCGCGTGTCCTGCTCGATGCAAAAATACGGCGTTTCAAACAGCTCTTGCGGCAGGATCACTTGCGCACCACTGCGCGCCGCCTCACGCACCAAGGCCTCGGCACGATCAAGGTTGGCCGCCAGATCCCAAGTGCAGGCAAACTGCGTGGCCGCCACGGTCACCGGTCTACGACCCGACCCCAGATGTGCAGGCGCCCCGCTCATGCGCGCTCGCGCTGTCCGGCCTGCACCTGCTCGGTGATGCGCAGTGCTGTTTCCAAGGCCTGCAAACCATCTTCACCACTGACCACTGGCGCAGCACCGCTCTGCACACAGTTGAGGAATGATTCGATTTCGGCCTTAAGCGCATCGCCCTGATCAAGGTTCTGCTCCTCGATGCTGACCGGCAGCGGACCCGGCGGCGTATCGGCTGTGCGCTTGCGAATGACTGTCAGGATCTTCTGCTGCAGATCGATGGAGATATACGCATCGTCCTGGAAGACGCGCAGCCGCCGCTCCGTCTTAAGGCTGACGCGACTGGCCGTGGTGTTGGCCACGCAGCCATTGGCAAAGCGCAACCGTGCGTTGGCGATATCAATTTCGTCAGAGAACACCGGGGTACCCACTGCATCGATGGACACAATGGGTGAACGCACGATGCTTTGCAGTATGTCGATGTCGTGGATCATCAGATCAAGCACCACGTTCACATCGGTGCCGCGCTCGCGAAAGGGTGCCAAGCGATGACATTCGAGAAAGCGCGGTTCGTGCAAACTCGGCTCCGCTGCCAGAATGGCCGCGTTAAAACGCTCCAGATGACCCACTTGCAAGATACGACCGGCAGCGGCAGCGATCTCTATGAGCGAGCGAGCCTGCTCGAGTGTCTCGGTCATCGGCTTTTCTACCAACACATGCGCGCCAGCGCGCAGAAAGTCCGCGGCGATCGCATAGTGCGCCGGGGTCTGGGTAACGATGCTCACCGCATCGACCTGACCTAGTAACTGGCGGTAATCGGCGTAAGCCGGCACGCCCAACTCCGCGCCCACCGCTTGGCAGGTGGCGAGGCTGCTGTCGGCCACACCCACCAACTGGCTTTGTGGCAGCGCAGCATATTTTTGGGCGTGGAACCTGCCGAGGTAGCCCACTCCGATTACAGCGGTTCTGATTTTTTGCATGGTGCGGCTATTATGCCCCGCGTGAACAAATCCATCTCAAAAGACCCCAAAGCCGCCCGCAAGGGCAAATCCACCAGCGTGCTGGGATTCGAACTGGGCGCCTTTGCGGTGGCCTTGGTCCTGGGGGTGTTGGTGCTGCCGTCGATAATCTGGGTCTGCGGTCACTTTGTGATTGGCGACTATGTGCGTGATCCGCTGACTGGCGCCACCGGCGGCCCGTTTGCGCTGACTCTGGATTACCTCAAGGAACTGGCCCAAGGCTCTATCGCCCATTGGCTGCTGGCTGCGGGCCCCTACGCCCTGATGCTGGCCTGGCGCGGGCTGCGCCGTGTGCTACTGGGCTGATCAAACAGCTGGCGTAAACCACACCGCAATAGCCACCATCACCACGACCAACGCAAGCTGGGCCCGGCGGCGCCAAGGCAGCTGTTTCAGTTCACCCAGCAGCGAGAAGCCTGCAGCAGTGGTCAGCACCAGTCCCCAGGGCACCGTGCGGACTAATACCGGGATTTCCGGATGCGACGGGGCAGCCAGCAGCAGCACCGCTAGCGACATAGTCAAGCCTAGCGTCATGCACACCGCAGACCCAAATGCCAACGCCAGCAACATACCCAGAGGACGCAAGTTCTACTCCTGACTGCAAAGGTTGGCCTGTGGCACTTGTTCCTGCCGCCAAGGCAGTCTAGCCTCGATACAGCACGGCACGGCCACAGCCGAGACCGTCACTTTAGCTCACCCACAGGTTCGCGGGCGGTTCCACTTTGACTACGCAACTCTTTCGTCGGCCCTTGCACGCTTTAGCGCTGGCCGGCCTCCTCGCCTTTTCTCTGGTCGGTGCCGGCTCGTCCGGAGCCCCTGCCATCAGCACCGCGCTGCCTCAAGGTGCCGTCGCACCGCTTGAGCGGCAGCGGCAAGTTGCGCGGCGCGTCAGCGCCATCCTCGAAGAGGCCCACTACCGGCGCATCGCCATCAACGACGAGTTGTCAGCACAGGTATTCGATCGCTATCTGGACTTGCTCGACAGCCAGCGCAGTTATTTCACCGCCGCCGACATTGCAGAGTTCCAAGCGTACCGGCTGCGCTTCGACGACATGATTCATACCGGCGAAGTCGAACCGGCCTTTCTCATTTTTGCCCGCTACCAGCAACGCAACCGCGAGCGCATCCGATATGCGATGCAGTTGCTCAACACCGAGCCCGACTGGACATCGCAGGAAACCTTTGAGTTTGATCGAGCCAAGGGCCCCTGGCCCACTAACACCGCTGCGCTCGATGACCTGTGGCGCAAGCGTGTCAAGAGCGACGGCCTGTCATTGGTACTGGCCGGCAAGAACTGGGAAGACAGTGCAGAGGTGCTCAAAAAGCGCTATGAGCGTGTGCTCAAGCGCGTTGATCAGATCACTCCGGAAGATATTTTCGAATCGTTCATGAACGCGTTCGCACGCACCTTCGACCCACACTCCAGCTTCTTCTCGCCGCGCAATTCCGAGGAATATCGCATCCAGATGAGCCTCAGCTATGAGGGCATCGGTGCAACGCTGCAAGCCTCAGACGACTACGTGAGCATCGTCAATGTCATCCCCGGCGGCCCTGCGGCAGTTGCAGGCACCATTGGCGCCGGCGATAAGATCGTCGGCATCAGTCAGGGCAAGACCGGAGCTTTTCAGGAAGTCATCGGCTGGCGCATAGACGATGTTGTACAACTAATTCGCGGCAAGAACGGCACGCTGGTGCGCTTGCAGGTGTTGCCGGCAGGCGCTGCTCCGGGCACTCCAGAAAAGATCCTCGACTTCACGCGTGGCAAGGTCACGCTTGAAGCACAGGCAGCCAAGAAAGAAAAACGCATCGTGCAGCGCAACGGCCGCGAGGTGCGCATCGGCGTGGTCAGCGTGCCGGGCTTCTACCAAGACATCCAGGCGCAAAGTCAGGGCGACAAGGACTATCGCAGCACCACGCGCGACACCAAGCGCCTACTGGACGAACTGGCTAAAGAAGGCGGCATCGATGGCCTGGTGCTCGACCTGCGCGGCGATGGTGGCGGCTATCTGCCCGAAGCCACCGGGCTTACCGGCTTGTTCATCGACAAGGGTCCGGTGGTACAACTCAAGGACACCACCGGTCGCATCGAAGTGCTCGATGATCCGATTCCCGGCACCGCCTATGATGGCCCGCTGATGGTGCTCATCGATCGCTACAGCGCATCGGCCTCAGAGATCTTCGCAGGCGCCATTCAAGACTACCGGCGTGGCTACATTGTCGGCCAGCGCAGCTTTGGCAAAGGCACGGTGCAAAACCTCATCCCCTTGGATCGCTGGTCGCAGCGTCCGGTCGATGGGCAACTCACCGTGACCATCGGCAAGTTCTATCGTATTACCGGCGAGAGCACGCAGCATCGCGGTGTTGAACCGGACATCGCCCTGCCCTCGGCTATCAGTTTGGATGATGTGGGCGAGAGCTCATTAGAGGCGGCACTGCCTTGGGATCGCATCCAAAGCGTGCCCTTCCAGGCTTGGCGCCAACCGGCCTCCTTGCCCAGCGTTGCCGCGCTTCAACAGGCTGCCGCCGCACGCAACGGCACCGACGCTGACTACACGTGGTTGACGGCCGATATCGCAGTGCTGGAAGGCCTGCGCAAACAAAAATCGCTATCACTGAATCTGGTCACGCGTCGCGCCGAGCGCACCAAACTTGACGCAGACCGACTGGCGCGTGAGAACCAGCGCCGCATCACTCAGGGCAAGCCGCCTCTCAAGGCGCTGGATGACACGGAGACCGATGCGGCTGCGGAGGATGCACCGGCCAAGGTGGCCAACGCAGCCAAGGGCCCGGACATCCTGCTGGATCAGACAACTCAACTGCTGGCCGATCTGGTGGTCGCCACGACGTCCGGCGCAGCAGCGCCACCTGCGGCACGGCCTGCTGCCGGCAACAGCAACGGCAACGGCAGCGTTCGGCTCAAGCAGTAAGCGCACTGATCAGCTTAGCTGATAGCCACGGTCCAACAAGTATTCGAGCCACTTGTTGAGCAACACATTGAGGCGCCAGCGCTGATCAAATTGCTCTGCCGCTGTGGCCAGATGCAAAGCGCGCAGCGCCGGATGCAGTGGCTGATTGGCACAGGACAGCGCCTCTGCCATACGCGCATCGCTATAGAGCTTGACGCGCAGATCCGGCAAACGCTCGTCGGTATCGGGCATCAAATAAGTGAGATCAAGCTCGGTGGTATAGGGCGTACGCGCCGCCACCATCAGCTGCAAGGGACAATCGCCCTCTACCAGCGCAAGGCGCACCGCTGGCAGTACTTGCGGATCACCGCATAGCCGCAGTAAACGCAGGTAATTGCTTTCGTACAGGCCCATCAGCGCCACGAAGCTGCGCGGCTTGGCGCGCCAAGAGACCGGTAAAGTGGCTTCAGTTAGCATGTTTTCAACCTACCGCAGCAAAGCGGCGGTCTTCAAGCAGTGGGCGCACAGACTGCAGCAAACAAGTGTTCGCGGTAATAAGCCAATTCACGGATTGAATCGTGCACATCCGCCAGCGCCAGATGGGCTGCGTTTTTGCTGAACCCTGCCGAGACCTGCGGTGCCCAGCGCCGTGCCAGTTCTTTGAGAGTGCTGACATCCAAGTTGCGATAGTGAAACCAGCGTTCCAGTGCAGGCATGTGACGCGCCATGAAGCGCCGATCCTGACAAATGCTGTTGCCACACATCGGCGATGCACCAGTTGGCACCCACTGCGCTAGAAACGCCAGCGTGTCGGCCTCAGCAGCGGCGTGATCGTGAGTGCTGGCCCGCACCCGATCCACCAGACCCGAACCGCCGTGTTGACGAGTATTCCACTCGTCCATGCCGGCCAAGATCGCGTCACTTTGGTGAATAGCAATGACCGGCCCTTCCGCCAGCACTTGCAGCTGCGCGTCGGTTACCACGGTGGCGATCTCGATGATGACATCGCGCTCGGGCGATAGACCAGTCATCTCAAGATCAATCCAGATCAGGTTATCGCGGCTCTGCATGCGGTGACTCCGGTGTGATGTGTCATTCTATCAGTGCCCATGCAAAGCCCTGAACGCTTCGACGCCGATGTAATTGCCGCCTATGGCCGGCATGTGCTGTTGCGCGACGATGCCGCAGTGATTTTGCGTGCGCGGCCATTCGGTCGTGATTTAGACATAGTCTGCGGCGATCGCGTGGCCTGTCAGCGCGATGCGCATGGCGAAGTGCTGGCCACTGCAGTGCACAAACGCAGCAGCGTGCTACTGCGCAGTAACGCGCGAGCCCGTAGCGAACCCATCGTCGCCAATCTGACGATGGCCGCGGTGGTCATTGCAGCCGTGCCGCGCCCGGATCCCTTCATGATCGACCGGTATCTGTGCGCGGCCGCAAGCGCCGGCTTGGCGTCCTTGCTGATCGTCAACAAAGCCGATCTGCCGCTGCGCGATGAAGACGAGGCGGCGTTGGCCGAGCTGGCTGCCTTGGGCTGGCAGGTACACCGCGTGTCGGCCTTGGCAGGTACGGGCCTGCCTGCCCTGGCCACAGCGCTGTCCGGACATACCAGCGTGCTTTTGGGGCAGTCCGGTGTAGGCAAGTCTTCTCTGATCCGGCAATTGGCCGTGGATGGCCAGGACGCGGTCACCGGCGAACTGATGCGCGAATCCGAAGGGCGCCACACCACCACCGCCTCGCGGCTGTATGACTGCATCGGCGGCGGCCGCATCATCGATTCTCCGGGTGTGCGTGATTACGCGCCATCAGTCGATCAACTCGACGCAGCCAGCCTAGGGTTCATCGAGGTGGATCGCATTGCTCCGGGCTGTCGTTTCGCCGATTGCAAGCATCGTCAGGAACCCGGCTGCGCGGTCACTGCGGCGGTGGCCGACGGACGCATGAGTGCACGGCGGTACGAGAGCTACCGCCGGCTGCGGCGGCTGTACGAAGAGCTGCTAGGGCAGCGCGCCCCCGGGACGCGCGGCAACGGCAACCGCCGCTAGAACACGCTCTGGCGCCCCTGCAGGGCATGAGCCAGCGTGCCGCCGTCCACATACTCGAGCTCGCCACCGATGGGCACGCCATGGGCGATGCGGGTAGCACGCAATCCGTGCTTTTGCGCCAATCCCGACAAAAAATGCGCGGTGGCCTCGCCCTCCACTGTCGGATTGGTCGCCAGAATGACCTCGCGGACTTCGCCTGCGACCAGCAACTGTTCAAATTGCGCCAACCCCAATTGCTCGGGGCCGACGCCATCCAGCGGCGACAAATGGCCCATCAGGACAAAATAGCGACCGCGGAAACTGGCCGAAGCCTCCACTGCCACCACATCGGCGGGCGACTCGACCACACACAGCAGCGCCGAATCGCGCTGCGGTGAGGCGCAGACCAAGCACAACTCGCCCTCGGTGAGCATGCGACAGCGCGTGCAGCGCCCGACCGCACCGAGCGCACCAGTGATGGCGCTGGACAACTCCCGTGCGCCCTCACGGCCGTCCTGCAGCAGGCGAAACGCCATGCGCTGTGCTGTTTTGGGCCCTATACCAGGCAGCGCATGCAAGGCATCGATGAGGCGCGCGAGCGCGGGAGAATGCTTCACGGCGTCAGTCGTCTTCTACCGGGTTGGGGGGAGCCGTGGCCGTCGGTGTCAAACGCACCGACTCGGGCAGCAAGGTGGCACCGAACTGGTCGGCCAGTGCTTTGACCAGCGGATCACCGGCTAGGCCCGCTGCGGCCGTATCCATACGCTGACGGGCTTGACGATCCTGGGCGGCGGCCGGCGTGTCGGCTACCGCCGCGCTGGTGTCGATTTCGGTGCGCACGGGCATGCCGTAATGGGCGCTGAGCGCCTGCCCAAGCCGCTCCAAAGACTGCGCGTTGAGCAACTGCTTCTGGCGCGGGTCCAGCGCCAGACGCAGTGTGCTGCCCTGTACGGCGGTCAATGCGCAGTGGGCCGCCAGCTGACGGGTGACGCCACGCAGGTCGAGCCGCTCTGCCAGCCCTTGCCAATCGGAGGCGGTCAGCGCTGCCAAGCCTGCCGGATCGGCGGGCCGAGTGGCCACCGGTGCCGCAACAGCAGGCGCCGCGCCGGAGGCACCCATACCGCTGGTCCCTGGCCGCGCCGCGGCGGGTGCTGCGGGCAGGCGCGTGCCCTGCCCCCCTGCGGCTGCCAGAGGCGCCGGTGCAGCAGCGGTTGCCGCCTGCGGCCTAAACGCCAGCATGCGTATCAAGGTCATCAGAAACCCAAGGCGCGCGTCAGCCAGCAAGGCCAGATCGCGACGCCCCAGCAAACCGATCTGGTAATAGAGCTGCAGATCCTGCGGTGCGATTGCTGCAGCCAGTGACTGCAAGAGCGCCGGCGCATACAACGAGTCTTCGGTGGTTGAGCCCGGCACCACCTGCAACACAGCCACCTGTGCCAGCAGACCATTGAGCTCATCCAGCAGCTGCGCGTAGTCGGGCGAGAACTGCTCCAGATCGCGCGCCTGCGCCACCAAACCTGCTGCATCCTGTGCCGCCAGCAGCTGCGCCAACCGCGTGACCTGTGATCGATCAACGGTGCCCAGCATGGCCACTGCGTCGGCCTCACGGGCCGCACCATTGCCAAACGCCAACAACTGATCGAGCAGCGAGAGCGCATCACGCAAGCTGCCATCGGCGGCCTGCGCCAACAGTTGCAGCGCAGCGGATTCAGCCTCCATGCCTTCCGCCTGCAGCACATGTGCCAGCCGGCTGCTGATCAATGCCGGCGTCAATCGCTTGAGGTTGAACTGCAGACAGCGCGACAACACCGTTGCCGGCAGTTTCTGCGGATCGGTAGTTGCGAGCAGGAACTTGACGTGCGGCGGCGGCTCTTCAAGGGTTTTGAGCAGCGCATTGAATGAACTGGTGGAGAGCATGTGCACCTCGTCGATGAGGTACACCTTGTAGCGACCACGCGAGGGGGCGTACTGCACGTTCTCCAGCAGTTCGCGGGTGTCATCCACCTTGGTACGAGAGGCGGCATCCACTTCGATCAAGTCCAGAAAACGCCCGGCATCGATCTCTTGGCAACTGGCACAGGTACCGCAAGGCACCGAGCGCATGCCGGTCTCGCAGTTGAGACACTTGGCAAAGATGCGCGCGATAGTGGTCTTGCCCACGCCGCGCGTACCGGTGAAGAGGAATGCGTGATGTACACGACCCGCGTCCAGTGCGTTGGCCAGCGCTTTGAGCACATGCTCTTGGCCCGACATCTCGGCGAAGGACTTGGGGCGCCATTTGCGCGCCAACGCGGTATAGGACATGGCTACTAGCCTGAGCTGACGGGCAGCGATGGGAGGCGGTCCGCGCCAGCCGGTCTTCGGCACCCGGCCTGTCCGTTACCGTTGCTCCCTTCCGGGCCTGGCGGGATTCACGGCGTGCCGTCGCGAAGGAGCCGACGCGGACCACCACTGTAACTGGCGGAGAGGGTGGGATTCGAACCCACGAATACCCGTTAGGATATTACTGGAATTCCAGTCCAGCGCCTTCGACCACTCGGCCACCTCTCCGAAAAACACACGATGCTGGAGCACGCAGTGTACCAGAGCGCACACCGCGCTCTGCACTGGCAACGCACCGTCAGATTATTTTTTTGCAGCCGCCTTATCGGCTGCAGCGTCAGCTTTCTTCTTAGCCTTAGCTTCAGCAGCGGCCTTCTTGGCGGCAGCATCGGCAGCCTTCTTTTCAGCCTTGACGGTAGCCTTGTCGCGTACCAGCGGCATCAGACGCGCATTGGAAAACTTCGGTGGCTCTTCCAGGCAAGCATCGTTGACGTCTCGTGGTGCCTCGGGCTCGCGCAACTCAGGAATCTTGAGCGCACCGCGTGTATTGAGCGGATCCAGCCCACCAGGAATGCGCAAACCCTGCAGGTTTTGCGCCTGCTCATAGCCCTGCACCTTGTTGCAATCGGCGCGCATGAAACGTTTGCAACCGGGCAAAGCCAGCAGCGCCAGGGCCACCACCGCCAAAGGCGCAGCGCTGCGCCAGACGGAACGCGGCGCAGTGTGCAAGACGGGAGACAGAGTCAATGACATGGCGTGTACTCAGGCAACGGGCGTGATGTCGGCTTGCCGCATCGCATCGAGCACCACCGCATGGCAATGCGGCGACAGCTCAGTCAGCGGCAGTCGCAAGGTATCACCGATCAGGCCCATGCGCGCCATCGCCCACTTGACCGGGATCGGGTTGGCCTCAACGAACAAGTGTTGATGTAGACCGGCCAGACGGGCATCGAGTTCCGCAGCCAGTACAGTCTCACCGCGACCGGCGGCGGCAATCATGCGGCTCATCAGCGACGGCGCTACGTTGGCGGTAACCGACACCACACCGCAGGCACCCAAAGCCATCGCCTCGCGAACGGTCGGGTCATCACCGGAGAGGATCTGAAATTGCGGCGGACACACCGCCCGCAGCTCACGGATGCGATCCAGCGAGGCCACAGCCTCTTTGATGGCCACGATATGCGGCAGTGCCGCCAAACGGGCCACCGTGGCAGGCAGCATGTCTACGGCTGTGCGGCCGGGTACGTTGTAGAGCATGAGCGGCACGCTGCTGGCGGCGGCGGCGGCAGCGTAGTGCTGATACAGCCCTTCCTGAGTGGGCTTGTTATAGGCCGGCGTGGCAAGCAACAGTCCATCGACGCCCAACGCCGACAGTTCGAGCACTTTGCTGACCGTGCCGGCGGTGCTGTTGGTACCGGCACCAGCCAAAATCTGTACCCGGCCCGCTGCGCGGCGCTGCGCCTGCAACACCAGCTCACGCAGCTCGGCATCTCCAAGCGTCGGCGACTCACCCGTGGTGCCACCCACAATCACACCATCGGTGCCATTGTCGGCGTGGAAATCGATCAGACGGTCCCACGCCTGCCAATCCACGCCGCCCCCTGCGAGCATCGGGGTGACGATGGCGACATATGTGCCTGAGAAACCGTTACGAACCATTGGGCAACCCCCGAGGCGGGATGACTGCGATAAAGGGGCGCGATGTTACGGTCCGCGTGATATCCGAGGCAAGCATCGGTATGCTGGATCGGTTCCCCCACATCAGGTCGGCATGAAGCAATTCTTGGCTGTTTCGGCACTTGGCAGCGACCGGCCCGGTCTTGTCCATGAGTTCACCCGCACGATTGCCGACTGCGGCGGCAGCATCAGCGAGAGTCGCATGCTGGCTTTGGGGGCCGAATTCGGCCTCCAGCTGCTGGTGGGCGGCAATTGGCACGCGCTGGCGCGTCTGGAGACCGAACTGCCGCGCCTGGCCGAGACCAATGGCCTGACCGTGCAGCTGCGCAGAACCGAGGCGCGGCCCCGACGGGCCGATCACCTGCCCTATTCCGTCGATGTGGTCTGCGCAGACCAACCTGCTATTGCATCCGGTCTGGCTGGTTTCTTTGCCAGCCGCCAGATCGACATTGGCGAAGTGGCCACGCGCAGCTATCTGGCCGCCCAGACCGGCGCAGCCATGTTCTCGCTGCAGATGATGATCAACGTTCCCACCCGCATTCATGTATCGCAGCTGCGCGAAGACTTTATGGACTACTGCGACTCGCTCAACCTCGACGCCATCCTCGAACCCGTCAAAAATTAAAGGTAATGCCATGACTCAGGTCGTGACAGGCAAAGCGGTACCCCAGTTCACCTTGCCCTCGACAGCGGGCAAGGATTTCAGCCTGCGCGCGGCGCGCGGTAACTGGGTGATCCTGTACTTTTATCCCAAGGACGCCACACCCGGCTGCACCACCGAAAGCGCTGCGTTTCGGGATTTGCACGGTCAGTTCACTGCCGCCGGTGCACAGGTGCTGGGCATCTCGCGCGACAGCCTGGCTTCGCATGCAAAGTTTCGACTTTCGCTGGGCCTGCCATTTGAGCTGCTCAGCGATGCCGACGAAACAGCCTGCAAGCTGTTCGATGTGATTCGCGAAAAGAACATGTACGGAAAAAAAGTACTGGGTATCGAGCGCAGCACTTTTCTCATCGATGCCAAGGGCGTGCTGCGGCACGAATGGCGCAAGGTCAAAGTCCCCGGCCACGCGGAGCAAGTACTTGAAACCCTCAGAACTGCCTGCTGAAGCCAAACGCATCTACGTTCTCGACACCAACGTGCTGATGCACGATCCGACGGCTATTTTCCGTTTCGCCGAACACGACATCTATCTGCCCATGGTGGTGCTGGAAGAACTCGACCAGCACAAGAAAGGACTGTCAGAACAGGCGCGCAACGTGCGCCAGGTGTCGCGCTTTCTGGATGAGTTGCTCGGTGGTGCCACCAAGGCACAGATCGACCAAGGCATCATCATCCAACCGGCCATTGCCAGCATCGATCCGCAGGCCAAGGCCAGCGGCCGGTTGTTTTTCCAGACCCGCAACCTGATCGGCAAGCTGCCCGAAGGCCTGCCCGGCCACGGCGCAGACAACTCCATCCTGACGCAAACGCTGGCGCTGCAAAATGAAGCCGCAGCGGTGCGCGTCACGCTGGTTTCCAAAGACATCAACTTGCGCATCAAGGCCGCCATAGTTGGTGTGCACGCGGAGGACTACTACAGC
Source organism: Pseudomonadota bacterium (assembly GCA_947449495.1). Classification (GTDB taxonomy): domain Bacteria; phylum Pseudomonadota; class Gammaproteobacteria; order Steroidobacterales; family Steroidobacteraceae; genus ZC4RG30. Next base: position 12,676 of record CANFSB010000005.1, on the reverse strand, counting down.
GATCGCACCATCGAGGATGTAGATCTGCTGCACGTGGGCAGTCATGCGTTACCAGTCGACTTCTGGGAGAAGAACGGCGCAGATATGCGGTCAGGTACCGACAACGGCCGCACTTGGTATGAGCTGCACGGTCCTCAAATCGAACACTGGCATTGCAATGAGTTCGTGCACGAAGAGAGTTCGCAAGGCATTGAAGCCATCGTGCGTCAGGTGCAAGACGGTCAGGCGCGACTGGAGTTGGTCAACGACTATCGCGCCGAACGCAGCGGTGTGTGGGGTATCACCGCCCGCAATCGCGAGCAGAATTTCGCGCTCAATCTACTGCTGGATCCGGAAATAGAACTGGTCACCATACTGGGCCAGGCCGGTACCGGCAAAACACTGCTGGCGCTGGCCGCAGGTCTGTCTCAAACACTCGACAGCAATCGTTTCACCGAAATTATCATGACGCGCGTGACGATACCGCTGGGCGAGGACATCGGCTTTTTACCCGGCACTGAAGAAGAAAAAATGGAGCCGTGGATGGGGGCGTTGATGGACAACCTGGAGGTTCTCACTCAGGGCTCTGGCGGCGGCAGCAACTGGGGCCGTGCTGCAACCAGCGACCTGCTGCGCAATCGCATCAAGATCCGCTCACTCAACTTTATGCGCGGTCGCACCTTTCTCAATCGCTACATCATCATCGATGAAGCGCAGAATCTCACACCCAAGCAGATGAAGGCCTTGGTAACGCGTGTAGGACCGGGCACCAAGCTGGTTTGCCTGGGCAACATTGCGCAAATCGATACGCCCTATCTCACCGAGACGACCTGCGGCATTACCTATGTCGTTAACAGGTTCCGCGGCTGGCCGCACTCCGGCCATATCACGCTGGTGCGGGGCGAACGTTCCCGGCTGGCGGACCGCGCAGCGGAGATCCTGTGATGAACTTTGAACCCTTGGCGCGCAGCGCGGTCTGAACTGCATCATGAGCCTCAGCACACGCTGCATCACACCTGCTTTAGCTGCCGCGATAGCACTGGCACTGGGCCGCGTTGTGCTGGCACAAGAGGCTGTCAATACACAACCTGTACCAGCGCCGGTAACAGTGCCCGCCGCCCCGGCAGCATTAAACCTGCCCGACATGGGCAGCGGTGCCAACGCAATCATCAGTCGCAAAGATGAGTTTCAGGTCGGCCGCATGATGGTGCGCAATCTGCGCGATGAAAACCAAATTCTAGAAGACCCCGAAGCCACCGAATACATTCAGGACATCGGCTCACGTATCGGTGCGCAAGCACAAGAAGGCGAGCAAACCTTCAACTTCTTTTTCGTACGCGATAAAGACGTCAACGCATTTGCCCTGCCTGGCGGCTTTATTGGCGCCAATACCGGCCTGCTGCTGCTGACCAACAACGAATCCGAACTCGCCGGCGTGTTAGCGCACGAAATTGGTCACGTGGTTCAGCGGCACATTGCGCGCGCCATCCAAGCACAAAGCCGCAACAGCATCCCCATGATGGCCGCCATGCTTGGTGCCATCCTCATTGGCGTTGCCTCCGGCAATCCCAATGCCGCCATCGGCGGTGTTTCGATGGCGCAGGGTGCTGCCATGCAGCAACAAATTAACTTCACCCGTATGGAAGAGTCGGAAGCCGATCGCGTCGGCATCGGCTATCTGGCTGCAGCAGAGTTTGATCCGTCGGGAATGGCCGGCTTCTTCGGCGCCATTGGTCGTGGCCAAAGTGCGTCTTACAACGACATCCCTGATCTGCTCAAAACCCATCCGGTCAGTGCATTGCGCGTCGCAGAAGCTCGCGCGCGGGCCTCGCAGCTGCCCCAGCGCTCCAGCAAGAAACACGACACCGCCAGCTACGCGCTGATCCGCGAACGGGTCCGCGTGCTATCGGCCGAGTCAGACACTGACATGCGCCCTTATTACCTGCGCATGCGCAACAACAGCGGCGACAGCCTGGCCTTGCGCTATGGCGCAGCGCTGGCTGACATCAAGGCCGCCGATCCAGCCAAGGCGGCTGGCGATCTGCAAACGATGATGAAGAGCAACCCAGAGTTGACGCTAGTGCATACCGCGCTGGGCGAAGCGCAGATGGCAGCCGGGCAGAAGGAACAGGCCTTGGCGACTTTCGCCAAAGCACTGGATCTGTTCCCGCGCAACGTACCGGTCACCGTGCGTTATGCCGAAGCGCTAATGCAGGCCGAGCAGCCCGCCAAGGCCCACCAACTGCTGCTGGATCTATTCAACAACACTCAACCTACACCGGCACAGATCCGACTGACGGCCCTGGCCGCCAGTGCTGCCGGTGAAACAGGCGACGCCTACTACTACATGGCCGAGTACCACCTCTCCAGCGGCGATCTGATGCTCGCTACCCAGCAGTTGGACTTGGCACTGACAGATCCGCACCTGACGGACGTGCAGCGCAAGCGCTACTTCGCGCGTCGCGAGGAAATCCGCGACCACCTGCGCGAGCAGCGCCTGCAGCGCGGCGGGCGATGATAGGTAGAACCACTTTGCCGCCAAAGTGGCTGGGCTGTTAGGCTCGCGCCCTATGCCTACCCCCTCTGATTACTTTGTTGGCCTTCGAGGCCTGTTCCTGCTCGCATTGGCGCTGCTGCTTAGCGGTTGTGCCACCACACGTCAGGCCTCTACCAGCGATCCGCGTGACCCTCTGGAAAGTTGGAATCGCTCGGTCTATTCCTTCAACACCTCGCTGGACAAGGCGGTAGCCAAGCCCATTGCCAAGGCCTATGTGGCCGTCGCACCCCCGCCTGTGCGCAGCGGGGTGTCAAATTTCCTGGGCAATATCGCCTATCCCGGCGTAGTCGTTCAGGATCTGCTGCAAGCCAAACCCAAGCGCTTTATTCGGGACACTGGTCGCCTGCTGGTCAACACCACAGTGGGCATCGGTGGGCTATTCGACCCCGCCACGGGTATGGGCCTAGCGGCCAACAATGAAGACTTCGGCCAGACCTTTGGTCGCTGGGGGATACCGCCGGGTCCTTATTTCATGCTGCCGGCACTGGGCCCATCGACGCTGCGCGACACTGTGGGCTTAGTGGGTGACCATTTCTTGCAACCCGAGAGCTACTACAACAACAAGGTCGTGGGCTGGGGACTCAGCGGTTCACGCTTGGTAGCTCGTCGTGCGCAATTGTTGGGTACCGAAGAGGCGCTTGAACGCTATCTGGATCCCTATACCTTCGTGCGCAATTCGTATTTGCAGCGGCGCATTTTCTTGATCTATGACGGCAATCCGCCAGAGCAGGATTACGACTACGACGAGACGCCGTAGTCATCTACGCGGCGCCGAAGGCGCCCGTCAACCGCCGGTCAGCAAAGACTGGGTGTCTGTGATGCTGGCCAGCGCCAACAGACGCTGCGGCAGGTTTTGATAGCGCAGCGTCAGACCCGCCACTTGTGCCCTGCCCTGCCAGCCCAGCAATAGTGCCAAGCCGGCACTGTCAATCAGGCCCACCTCGGCCAGATCAATAGTCAATGGCACCTGACCCTTAAGCCAGTCGGCGGTTTGCTGCCACAACCCGGGCACAGTATCGAAGGTCAACGCACCGCGCACCACCCAAGCGCTTGGAGCTGTGTTGTGCAGCGCGGCGGAGTTCATGATTAACGAGTAGCTGGCCGCGGAGCCGCGCCGGTCTCAAGCCGCTTGATCAATGCATCGAGTCCCTGCTGATCAAGTTCGCTCGCAAAGTCTTCCTGAAAGCTTTTGACGTAGCTGATGCCCTCGATAACCACGTCAAAGGTCTTCCAGCCATCCTCAGTCTTTCGCAGACTGTAATTGACCTTTACCGAACTGCCTCCATCGCGGCGCACTTCGGTGCGCACCGTAGCCCGGTTGGATGCCGGATCGCCCTGAAACGGCATGAAGCGAATGCGATCGCCAGTAAACTCGATCATCGCATCGCTGTAGGTCTGCATCAGTGAGCGGTAAAACGCTTTGACGAAACGCTCGCGTTGCTGAGCATCGGCAGTGCGCCAATGTTTGCCCAACACCTGCTGCGCCGCAAAGTTGACATCGAAGTTTGGCAGCAACACACGATCCACCAACTCATACAGCTTGGTGCGATCTTTGCGATAGGCCACACGATTGGCGTCCAGATCCTTGAGCATCACATCGCTGGCGCTGCGAATCATCTCTGCTGGTCCGCTGGTATCCACGCCAGCTGCATTGGTTGCCGCTAGCGCTACTGCGCCAGGCTGCAACGGCGAACAGGCCAACATCAGCACGAGCGCAAGTCCTATAGCCACGCGGCGACTGTCCTTGCCTACAACCCTCTTCACGTTCGTCACTCCTTGGCACCACTGCCGGTAGCAGGGCGACTGGCAAATGCAGCAAATAATTTGTTGACCAATTTTTCGAGCACCATGGCCGACTGGGTGTTCTCTATCTGACCGGTATCGACCAGAAAGGTTTCCGAACCGCCGGCATCCAGGCCTACATAACGTGCGCCCAACAGCCCGGACGTCTCGATGTTGGCCCAGCTGTCATCGGGGATGCGGTTGTACTGGCGATCTATGGTCAGATCAACCACGGCCTTGTAGTCCTGTGAATCAAAGCGCACCCCAGCAACACGCCCGACTTTGACGCCGGCCATGGTGACCGGGGCACCGGCTTTGAGGTCACCCACGTTCTCAAAACGTGCAGTGACTCGATAGCTGGACGAGGCCGAGGCAACCGACAGTTTGCCGCCGGGCAACTGGGTTGTAAGAAATGCCAGGGCCGCAAAGCCCAACATCACAAACAGACCCGTACCGATTTCAAGACCACGAGTGGATGGCATGAGAAAGACTCCGGTTCAGCCCTTTAAAAAGGCTGCGGTAAGCATGTAATCGACAATGAGGGTCATCACTGATGAAGCGACAACTGTGCGTGTAGTGGCCAGACCTACGCCGGCAGCAGTGGGCTCGGTGTGATAACCCTCGTAGACAGCCAGCAGGCTGCAGATGACACCAAAGGCGATGCTTTTGACGATGCCTTCGCTGACATCACGCAAGCCCACTGCGCCCTGCATCTGCGACCAGAAAGTGCCTTGATCGACGCCCATCAGCGTGACGCCAACCAGCTGCGCGCCAAAGATACCGATGACGTTGAATACAGCGGCAAGCAGTGGCATGGCGATGATGCCACCGATAAAGCGCGGTGCAATCACCCGACGCAACGGGTCAACGGCCATCATCTGCATCGCTGTCAGCTGATCGGTAGCGCGCATCAGACCAATTTCAGAGGTCAGTGAAGTGCCAGCACGCCCGGCAAAGAGCAACGCGGTGACCACTGGCCCCAGTTCTTTGAGCAGACCCAGAGTGGCGGCCACGCCTAATGCGGACTCGCTGCCAAAGCGGGCCAACAAGTCGTAACCCTGCAAACCCAGCACCATGCCCACAAACAGGCCGCACAGCATGATGATGACCAATGAACGCGCGCCGCAGTTATAGACCTGCTGCGCAATGAGCCTGGGCCGCAATAACGCCGGTGCGCTGGCGCGCAGCACCTGACCTAAAAACAGCGCGACCTTGCCCAGCTTGGAGAGCGTGTCAGTCATCGAGTTGCTCATGACTTGCGCACCAATTGCAGCAACTGCTGGTGGTAGTCCCCGGCCGGATAATGAAACGGCACGGGGCCATCTGCCTCGCCTTGCAGGAACTGGCGCACCGCAGGCTCTGTACTGTGCTGCAACTGCTCAGAACTGCCAGAGGCAATAACTTTGCCACCAGCAATGATGTAACTCTGGTCGGCAATGCTGCCGACCTCTTGCACGTCGTGCGAGACAACAATGCTGGTAATGCCCAGCGCATCGTTGAGCTGGCGGATGAGCCGGCACACCACACCCATCGAAATAGGATCCAGACCGACGAACGGCTCATCGTAAATGAGTACTTCGGGATCCATGACGATGGCTCGTGCCAGCGCTACCCGCCGTGCCATACCACCGGACAACTGTTGCGGCATCAGGTGGGCCGCACCGCGCAGGCCAACCGCCTGCAATTTGGACACCACCAGCGTCTGCAACAACGGCTCGGGCAACTTGGTGTGCTCACGCACCGGGAACGCGACGTTTTCAAACACATCAAGGTCCGTCAGCAGCGCGCCATTTTGGAACAACATGCCAACGCGCTTGCGCAGCGCGAACACGCCCTTGTGATCCAGTGTCGCGACATCCTGACCGAACACTTCAACGGTGCCCGATGCAGGCTGCACTTGACCGGTGATCAGGCGCAGCAAGGTCGTTTTGCCTGTACCGCTAGGACCCATCACTGCAGTGATGCTGCCACGCTGTACCGAGAGGTTGAGACCGGAAAAAATAGCGTGCGTGCCGGCCAGATAGTGCACATCGCGCACGTCTACCACGCTGTCTGGACCGCTATTGTCGCGCGGGTCGGCTGCCATAGTCAGTGGAGCTCCATGGCAGCAATGCCTTCAAGTTCACCACGGTTCATGCGCGCTCCAGCAAGGGATCTGGCAGCGATCTGCGCAGGTCCGAAGCATAGCAAAACCAGCACTATTCAGGCCCTCTCAGATTGGCAAAAATGCTAAATAGGACTAAACTAGTCCCATATTCAAGTAACCCTCGGCTGAGCATGCTGCGTCTGAGCAAACTGACCGATTACGCCACTGTCATTCTGGGCAGGTTGGCCAGTGATCCGAGCCAACGGCAAACAGCCACCCAATTGGCCGAACGTACCGGTGTCTCTGCCCCTACGGTCAGCAAACTGCTCAAGCAACTACAACGCGCGCAGCTGGTGCACTCAGAGCGTGGCTTGCATGGCGGCTACAGCCTGGCCAGGCCCGCCAGCGACATCAGCGCTGCAGCCATTCTCGATGCTATGGAAGGCCCACTGCAATTGACCGCCTGTGCAGACGATGCACATTGCCACATGGAAGGCACCTGCCGCGTCGGCAGCGCCTGGCAGCGCGTCAATCTGGCCATCCGCCAGTCACTGCAGGCCATCTCGCTGGCAGAGCTAGCGGGCATGGAAGGTAACGCCATACACCCTGCCACTTTCGAGCTGCGCAATCTGCGCAGCCGCACCAGAACCGGACACAGCAGCCCATGAGTACTCAGGATCCTTCGCTCGACGCACTATTGGCCCGCGGCTATCAGCACGGGTTTGTCACCGATATCGAGTCCGACACCGTTGCACCGGGCTTAGACCGCGATACCGTGCGATTCATCTCCGCCAAAAAGGGCGAGCCGCAGTTCCTGCTCGACTGGCGACTACAGGCGCTGGATCGCTGGTATGAGATGAAAGAGCCGCATTGGGCCAAGCTGCAGTACAAGCCCATCGACTATCAGGACATCTCTTACTATTCGGCGCCCAAAGCCAAGACCGATGGGCCAAAGAGCCTGGCCGACGTCGACCCGAAGCTGCTGGCCACCTATGAAAAGCTCGGCGTGCCATTGCACGAGCGCGCGCGCCTGGCGGGTGTGGCTGTCGATGCGGTGTTCGACAGCGTATCGGTAGCCACCACTTTCAAAGATCGCCTGTCTGCTGCCGGGGTTATTTTCTGCCCGTTCTCCGAGGCAGTACACAATCACCCTGAGCTGATCGAACGTTGGTTGGGCACTGTGGTGCCCTATGGCGATAACTATTACGCGGCGCTGAACTCCGCGGTGTTTACAGACGGCTCGTTTGTCTATATCCCCAAGGGCGTGCGCTGCCCGATGGAGCTGTCGACTTACTTTCGCATCAACGCAGCCAAGACCGGCCAGTTCGAGCGCACGCTCATCGTTGCCGACGAAGGCAGCCACGTCAGCTACCTGGAAGGCTGCACTGCACCGATGCGCGATGAGAACCAGTTGCACGCCGCAGTAGTCGAGTTGCTGGCGCTGGACGACGCGCAAATCAAATATTCCACAGTGCAAAACTGGTATCCGGGCGACGAGAACGGTGTCGGTGGCATCTACAACTTCGTCACCAAGCGTGGCGAGTGCCGGGGCCGCAACTCGCGCATATCCTGGACTCAGGTCGAGACGGGCTCGGCTATCACCTGGAAATACCCCAGCTGTGTGCTGCGCGGTGAGAACTCCGTGGGTGAGTTTTATTCTGTGGCTGTAACAGCCAACTACCAGCAGGCCGATACCGGCACCAAGATGATTCACATCGGTGCCAACACGCGCAGCACCATCGTCTCCAAGGGCATCTCGGCCGGACACGCGCAAAACACCTACCGCGGTCAGGTCAGTGTCATGCCCGGCGCTCATGGCGCGCGCAACTTCACCCAATGCGACTCACTGCTGCTAGGCGGCCAGTGCGGCGCACATACCGTGCCCTATATCGAGGTCAAGAACCCGCAGGCCACGGTCGAACATGAAGCCAGCACCTCGCGCATCAGCGAGGAGCAGCTGTTTTATTGCCTGCAACGCGGCCTCTCCCAAGAGGACGCCATCAACCTGATCGTCGGCGGTTTCTGCAAGACCGTATTTCGCGAACTCCCCATGGAGTTTGCAGTCGAGGCGCAGAACCTGTTGGCAGTGAGTCTCGAAGGAGCCGTTGGATGACCACTCCCCTGCTGAGTATCCGTGACCTGCGCGTGCGCATCGGCGACCGCGAAGTATTGCAAGGCATCAACCTGGATGTGCCGGCTGGCCAAGTGCACGCCATCATGGGACCCAACGGTTCGGGCAAAAGCTCGCTATCGCATGTGCTGGCCGGCAAGCCTGGCTACACAGTCACTGGCGGCAGCGTGTTGTTCAAGGGTCAGGATCTGCTGGCCTTGCCTGCCGAAGAGCGCGCCCGCGAGGGCATGTTCCTGGGCTTCCAGTATCCGGTCGAGATTCCCGGCGTGAACAATGCCTACTTGCTGCGCGCGGCACTCAACGCCGCACGCCGTCATCGTAGTGAGCCCGAAGTTGACGCCTTCGACTTTCTCGCGCTGGTCAAAAGCCGCATGCAGCTGATGCGCATGGACGAGTCATTCCTGTCGCGTGGCGTCAACGAAGGCTTCTCCGGCGGCGAAAAGAAGCGCAACGAGATTCTGCAGATGCTGGTGCTTGAGCCCTCACTGGCGGTGCTCGATGAGACCGACTCGGGCCTCGATATCGACGCCCTCAAAGTGGTCGCTGCTGGCATCCAAACGCTGCGTGCACCGGATCGCGCCATTGTGCTGGTCACGCACTACCAGCGTCTGCTCGACCATGTCGCACCCGATCAAGTCCATGTGCTGGCACGCGGTCGCATCATCAAGAGCGGCGGGCCCGAACTGGCTCTGGAGCTGGAACGTCGCGGCTACGACTGGTTGCTCGATGACGCTGCCTGAGACGCGCATGAACTTTGCCCAACGCCTGCAGCATGACCATGCTGCTGCCCTGTCGTTGCTCAGCGATGCCGCAGTGCCCAGCGCTGCCCGCCATGCGGCGCTGGCACGTCTGACGGAACTGGGGCTGCCCGGTCTGCGCGATGATGACTTCCGCTATGCCAACTTGCGGCCGCTGTCGCGTGCCAGTTTTGCCCCTGCGCCAGAGCCCGCAGAGCTGGCATCGCAGCTGGCTGCGCTGTTGCCCGCGCGCCTGGACGGCTACACGCGCTGCGTACTGGTCAACGGCCGCTTGGCTACTGCCTACAGCGACTCCGCCGCAGCACTTGCTGCAGCCGGCGTCGGTGCCACTCTCAATGACAGCTTCGAAGCCAGCTTGCCCGACATCGGGCCTGCCGAACGGTTTGATCTTCTCAACCAAGCCTTCGCCACCGACTGCCTGCGCATCAGCAGTGCCGGTGCCGTGCGCTTGGAGGTCCTGTGCATCAGTCTGGCTGGGGCAACCGATGCCGCCAGTTATCCGCGTCTGCAAGTTCAACTGCAGCCCGGTGCTGACATGACGCTGATCGAACGCCATCTGGGCGGCAATGCGTCAGGCATCACAGTCAGCACCTGCAACGTGCAACTGGGTCGCGATGCGCAGCTGCAGCACTACAGACTGCAAGACCTGTCGCTGGACGCCACCTGGCTCGATACCTTGCGGGCCACGCTAGATGCCAACGCCCACTACCGCTTGTCTCTGCTGGCATTAGGTGGCGGCGCAGCACGCAGCAGTGTGCGCGTGCGGTTAGCCGGCCAAGGTGCCCGGCTGATGCTCAACGGTGCCAGCCTTGCCGATGGCAAGCGCGTGCTCGACACGGTGATCCGCGTCGAACATGAAGGACGCGATACACGCAGCGATCAGTTGCTGCGCGCCGTCGCCAACGAGCAGTCCGGCATCAGCATGACCAGTCGCGTTGAGGTCAGTGCTGTGGCAGGTGGCGCGGATTCACGTCAATCGCTCAAGGGTCTGATCACCGCCAAGGGCGCCGAGATCAACCTGCGTCCGCAACTGGAAATCCTCACCGATGAAGTCACCGCCAGCCACGGTGCAACCACCGGTGCGCTGGATGAGAACATGCTGTTCTATTTGCTGTCGCGAGGTCTGGAGGCAGACACCGCACGTAAGCTGCTCGAATGGGCCTTCATCGCCGATGTGATGAGTCGCATCGAAATGCCGGCACTGCGTCGACAGGTCGAGATGGCTACCGTCACGCGCATGGGTAATGCGGCAGCGCTGGAGTCGCTGTTGTGAGCACGCCGTATAACGTCGCACAGGTACGATCAGACTTCCCCATTCTGTCGCGGCAGATCAACGGCCGGCGACTGGCCTATCTGGACAGTGGTGCATCCACACAGCGGCCGCGGGCAGTCATCGATGCAGTCGACTACTACGAGACGCAGCTGCACAGCAACGTCCATCGTGGAGTTCACACGCTAAGCCAACTGGCTACCGATGCATTTGAGGCGGCTCGTGAGCGGGTTCGTCGCTATATCAATGCAACGTCAACGCGCGAGATCATCTTTGTGCGTGGCACCACCGAGGCCATCAACCTGATTGCGCAGGTCTGGGGCGGTGTGACGCTGCAAGCTGGCGATGAGATCATCGTCTCGGCGCTGGAGCATCACGCCAATCTGGTGCCTTGGCAGATGGCCTGCGCGGCCCGCGGCGCAACGCTGCGCATTGCACCGATTGATGCCGACGGCCAACTGCAGTTTGATCAGTTCCTGGCGATGCTGGGCCCTCGCACCCGCATGGTGGCGATGACTCACGTGTCCAATGTGATGGGCAGTGTGCTGCCAGTGCAGGCCATCTGCGCCGCAGCGCGCGAACGTGGCATCGCCACGCTTATCGACGGCGCCCAAGCCGTGGCCCATGAAACAATCGATGTCCGTGCGCTGGGCTGCGACTTCTACGCCTTTTCCAGCCACAAACTTTATGGGCCCACCGGTATTGGGGTGCTGTACGGCCGGGAAGCGCTGCTTGAGGCGCTGCCGCCGTGGCAAGGCGGCGGCGACATGATCCGTACGGTCAGTTATCAATCGGCCACTTGGAACGACCTGCCCTACAAGTTCGAGGCCGGCACACCCCACATCAGCGGCGCCATCGGCCTGGCTGCCGCCATGGACTACGTAGAGTCGTTGGGCCTCAAGGCCATCGCTGCGCACGAACATGCACTGCTGCAGCGCGCCACAGCCGCACTGCTGCAAGTGCCTGGCATCACCCTGCAGGGCACTGCCGCGGACAAGGGCCCCGTGTTGTCGTTCACCTTGGCCGGCGTGCATCCGCATGATCTGGGGACCATCCTGGATCATGAAGGCGTGGCCATCCGTGCCGGCCATCACTGCGCAATGCCCCTGATGGATCTGCTGGGCGTCCCCGCCACCGCGCGCGCCACCTTCGGGTGCTACAACGACAATGAAGACGTTGATCAACTGGTGCGTGCAGTGGTTCGCGCCCGTGAGGTATTTGGCTGATGGAACTCAACGAGCTTTACCGCGAGGTCATCCTCGACCACAACCGTCATCCGCGCAATTTCGGGCGGCTGGATCCGGCCGATGCGCTGGCTAACGGCCACAACCCGCTGTGCGGTGACAAGCTCACCGTAACGTTGCGCATGGATGGCGATGCCATCAGCGACCTGAAATTCGACGGTAACGGTTGCGCTATCTCTGTGGCCTCGGCCTCGATGATGAGCGAGGCCGTTAAAGGTCGCCCGCGTGCAGAGGTCGATGCACTGTTTGATCGTGTGCATGCACTGCTTACACAGGCCGATGCACCGTCAGATGGGATTGGCAAGCTAGCCGCCCTGTCCGGCGTGCGCGAATTCCCAGCCCGCGTGAAGTGCGCCAGCCTGTGCTGGCACACGCTCAACGCAGCTCTTGCAAACCTGCAGGGCTCAGCGCCCTCCCCCATATCTACAGAGTGACAGTATGCGCGGCTATGAAAATGAACCGTTTGTAATCGGACGTCCGGTACAGGGCATCATGGTGCCTTCGGGTACAAGCGTGGAACTGCAGGTCGGCCAAGCCGGTTACATCACGCAGGCACTGGGCGGCAGCTTCACGGTGTACATCGAGGGCAATCTGTATCGCCTTACCGGTGCAGATGCTGATGCGATTGGCCAAGAAGTCATCGCTGCGCCTGAGTTGCCGCCTAACGCAACCGAAGACGATGTGCGCGAACTAGCTTGGCAACAGATGCGCACCTGCTTCGACCCGGAGATCCCCATCAACATCGTAGAGCTGGGGCTCATCTATCACTGCACCGTCAATGCCAATCCCGATGGCTCACGTCACGTGGAAGTACACATGACACTGACCGCTCCTGGCTGCGGCATGGGCGAAGTACTGGTGCGTGACGT
>CANFSB010000004.1 GCA_947449495.1 Pseudomonadota bacterium | reverse complement strand
GGCCGCACGCCAGCGGCCAACTGGACAGGCTTGTTCAAACCCGGTGAGCGTCTGCGGCTGCGCTTCATCAACGCCGGTGCAATGACTTATTTTGATGTGCGCATACCCGGGCTGCGCATGACAGTGGTGGCGGCAGATGGTCAGTTGGTAGAGCCCGTCGTAGTGGATGAGTTCAGACTTGCGGCAGCAGAGACACTGGATGTGATCGTAGAGCCGCGCGAATCACGCGCCTATACGCTGTTCGCGCAAAGCATGGATCGCTCCGGTTACGCGCGCGGCAGCTTGGCGCCGGCGGTTGGCATGGTCGCTGCTGTGCCGCGTCTGGATCGTCCTGCCAGGTTGACGATGGCTGATATGGGTCATCATCACGCAGCAGCAGTTGCTGGTCTGGATGAGCCGGATCATGCGGCGATGATGGTGGCGCATCCGGCCAGCGAATCGAATAACCCCAATGTGGATATGCAAACGCATATGCCGCTGCCCAAGCTGGATGATCCCGGGATTGGTCTGCGCGAGGAACAGTTGCTGGCACTGCGCGATGACGCTGTGCCTGGGCATCGTGTGTTGCGACTGTCTGACCTGCGCAGTACGTTTGCAGATCCTGATGGACGCATTCCACTGCGTACCATCGAACTGCACCTGACCGGCAATATGGATCGCTATGTGTGGGGCTTTGATGGGCTGCGCTATGGCCAGTCCGAGCCTATTGCTTTGCAGGCCGGTGAGCGGGTCCGGTTCGTGCTGATCAACGACACCATGATGGAACACCCTATTCATCTGCATGGCTTGTGGAGCGATATCGAAGATGAAACCGGCGATTTTCAGGTTCGTAAGCACACGCTGTCTATGCCGCCGGGTACACGCCGCAGTTTCAGGGTCACGGCCGATGCCACCGGACACTGGGCCTTTCATTGCCACATGATGTTTCACATGGCGCTTGGAATGTTTCGTGAGGTGCAGGTCTCATGAGAGCGCTGGCTGCCCTGTGCCTGATGCAGATCTCGTGCGCCGTTGCAGCAAGCGATGGCATGGACCACGCGGATCACGCTGGACACGGCATGGCCGAAGATCCAGTCATCGCCATGCTGATGGTCGACAGATTGGAAGCGGGTCGACAGAACCAACTGACTGCCGGCGCCTGGGATGCACGCGCTTGGATCGGTACAGATCAGAGCCGCTGGCAGCTGCGCAGCGAAGGCCATGATGCGGCATCAGGTCACGGCGCCGACACTACTCTTGAAGTCAGTTGGCTGCGTCCGGTGTCGCCTTGGATGCAGGTTGTAGTGGGTGTGGTGCGTGATGTGCAGGGCAAGCAGGCGCGCAACGGCGTGGCCGCAGGCTTGGTTGGCGTATTGCCCTATCGGGTCAATCTGCAGTCTGCGCTTTGGCTAACCGATGGCTCGCATGCGGCAGTGAGGATTGAATTGGAGCAGGACTGGTTGCTGACGCAGCGTTGGGTGTTGCAGCCGCGTCTTGAATCACGCCTGTGGAGCAGCGGCGAACGCAGTGCCGACGTGGGTCTGCGGCTGCGCTATGAGATTCGTCGGGAGTTGGCTCCTTATTTGGGAGTCAACCATGCGTTTTCAGGCGGTGCCGGTATCACAGAGGCTGGTGGTACGCAGGTGGTTGCGGGGCTACGCGCCTGGTTCTGACTCCTTCATGTGTGGCGGGCGCTGTTTAATGGAGCCAGTGTCAGACACAGCAGGGTCAGCAGTGCAAAGCCTGCACCGGTCAGAAAAGTCGCAGAGGCGCCGACCCGGTCCCAGATCAGGCCTGCCAAAACACTGGCCAACAACATTGCGATGCCACAGACCAGATTGAAGAGACCAAAGGCGGTGCCGCGCAGCGCGGCCGGAGCGGTATCTGCCACCAAGGTGGCCAGTAGCCCTTGAGTCATGCCCATGTGGATGCCCCACAGTGCAACGCCGATCAGAACGGTACTTAGTTGCGTATTGCGAGACAGCACCAGATCAGCGGCGATCAATACCACCAGGCCTGCGGCCAGCAGACCGCGGTGGCTGACGCTATCTGAGAGTTTGCCAAACGGCCAAGCAGTCAGGGCGTAGACCCCATTCATCGCCACCATCACCAAGGGCACTAGGGCCAAGGCCACGCCGCCTTGCTGTGCGCGCAGTACCAGAAAGGCTTCGCTGAACCGAGCCAGTGTGAAGAGACCACCGATCAGCACGACGGCCATATAGCGGCGATCCAGTTGCGACAGTGCTGCGCGGCTGAGCGGATTGCGTCGCGGAGTGTCTTGCGAACGCTTGGGTTCCTGTATCCCGATTAGCAAGAGCAGGACTGCAAACACACCCGGAATCACAGCGACCCAGAAGATGGCCCTGAAGTCGTTGACCCATAGCACCATGAGACCTGCAGCGATCAAAGGGCCGAGGAACGCACCAACGGTGTCTAGCGACTGGCGCAGGCCAAACGCTGCACCACGGATCGCCGCTGGAGCTAGGTCTGCGACCAAAGCATCGCGTGGTGCTCCGCGGATACCTTTGCCGATGCGGTCGGTGAGGCGTGCGCACAGCACCCAGCCCAGTCCAGGTGCGATGGCAAACAGAGGCTTGCTCAATGCGCCGAATCCATAACCGATCACCGCGAGCAGTTTGCGCTTGCCAAGCCAGTCACTCAGCGCACCGGAGAACACCTTGACTACTAACGCTGTGGATTCGCCCAAGCCCTCTACCAGGCCGATGAGCGTGGCGCTGGCCCCCAGCGTACCTGCCATGAACAGCGGCAGTAGGCTGTGCACCATCTCTGATGAGACGTCCATAAGCAGGCTGACAAAGCCTAACACCCAGATTGCCGCAGGAATTTGCGGCCTGACGGGGCGTGAGTGCGGAGCGCCTTGCGACATGGTTCAAGCCTCGAGCAGATGTGATCTAAAGGCGGTCGCTGCCGGTGACAAGCTCCGTGCGGCTGGTGACACGACATACCAGCGCGCCTGTATCGGAAACCCCTTTACATCGAGAATTTTGATGCCTGCCATATGCGCTTTGGTTGCCAGGGCGTGGGCGGATAACACACCGACTCCAAGGCCGCCTGCTACCGCTTCTTTTAAAGCTTCGTTGCTGCCCAGCTCCATACGCACCAATGGCGTAAACCGGGATTTGCGCAGGTGCTTGTCGGTCGCCATGCGTGTCCCAGAACCCTGTTCGCGAAGTATGAAACGTTCTGCTGCAAGTCGCTCCAGCGCGATGTTTTTGGTACGCGTCAGCGGATGTCTGGCAGGAGCGATAACCACCAATGGGTTATCGCGTAGCACAGCTACCGTCAGGTCTAAGTGAGTAGGTGGCAGCGACATGACATAGAGATCGTCCATGCGCTGCTCAAGGCGCTCAATAACGCGGTCTCGATTGAGGATCTCCAGCGCTACGTCAATTCCAGGGTGCAGCTTGCAAAACTCTCCGAGTAAGCGCGGAACGAAGTACTTTGCTGTGCTGACTACCGCAATATTTAATGTTCCACGTTCCAGCCCTTTTAGCGCATCCAATCGCTGGCGCAGAGACTGATATTCGTGCTCGATGCTGCGAGAGGAATCGGCCAACGCTCTGCCAGCTTCCGTCAGTTGCAAGCGTCGTCCCACAGTTTCATGCACCGGCATGCCGATGCTGCGGACCAACTGTTGCAGTTGTGTGGATGCTGTTGGTTGCGTGATGTGCTGGCTTCTTGCCGCAGCAGTGATACTGCCGGTTTCTGAAAGCGCTAGAACCAAGCGCAATTGCCGTAACGTTATGTGCATTCAAAAAAACTATAGTTAACTTCGTGAATATCAATTTTACACAAATTGCGTGTTTCATCACTATCGGCGCCCCAGAGGTGCCCCATGCAAAATCTAACCGATCCTGCAGTTTTGTTTTTTGTGCTCGGCGTAGGCGCCGGTCTGCTACGTTCTAACCTGCAAATTCCGCAGCCGATCTCCAAGTTTCTGTCCTTGTACCTGTTGATGGCGCTGGGGCTTAAGGGTGGGTTCTCGCTCGCCCAATCGGGATTTTCCGGCGACGTGTTGTTGACTTTGGCCTGTGCAGTGCTGCTTTCGGTGCTCATTCCTCTGATTGCCTACAGTTTATTAAGGCGTGTGCTGCCAGCTTTGGACGCTGTGGCTGTTGCTGCTACCTATGGCTCTGTCAGTGCAGTGACTTTTGTTACTGCTACTCAGTACCTGGATCATCAGGGCATTGCCTATGGTGGTCATATGGCCGCAGCGATGGCCTTGATGGAGTCGCCGGCGATTATCCTGGCGGTGTTGGCGGCTAATCATTTGCGCCAAAACGGCCTGACGCCGCTGCGGCAGGTGTTCAGGGAGTCGCTGACTGATGGCGCCCAAGTGGTGCTGGTCGGCGCGATGATTATTGGGGTGCTGACCGGAGACGCCGGCCGGGAATCTATGCGGCCTTTCTCAGCAGATTTATTCAAGGGTATGTTGGCGCTGTTTCTGCTTGATATGGGGTTGATGACCGCCAAGAGTTTGACCCAATTCAAGGGTCATTCCGCTTGGCTGCTTTGCTGGTCTTTGGGTGCGCCTATTGTTCATGCTGCCATGGCCTGCGGTCTGGCTCTCGTGGCTGGCTTGGGAATTGGTGATTCAATCTTGTTGGTGGTGTTAGCGGCCAGCGCATCCTATATTGCGGTGCCAGCGGTGCTGCGCCATGCCATACCCGAGGCCAATCCCGGGATCTACCTCGGAATGTCGTTGGGTATCACGTTCCCCTTCAATATCCTGATCGGTATCCCTCTCTACAGCACGGCGATGCCGTATCTACAGAGGCTGTTCCTCAGCTGACACAGTCATACTGTAGACAGAGTATTGGTGGATAATCATTCATCTCCAGATAGGTCTTGGACGGCTGAGGATGAATGTGACAACCCTGAGGCTGCGGCGTGGCTGCTGGCCCATGGCAGTGACCTTGGTTGGTGCTGCTTTGCTCGTTTCCGCTTGTGCCGGTTCGGGCGCGCTGGAACCTGAGCTAACTTCGGGCGTGGTGTTGCCCGCGGCATTGGGTGAGATGGCGCCGGCAGTTGCTGCACCGGATACTGAGTGGGTTGCTACGTTTGGCAGTCCTGAGTTGGTGTCTCTGGTTCAAGAGGCCTTGACCGTCAACCCAGATATAGCCGTTGCCCAAGCTAGGGTCCGTGCCGCAGATGCGCGCGCCAGATCAGTATCGGCGGGCTTGTTGCCCCAGGTGGATGCCTCGGTTTCCGGCACTCGGCAGGCTGGCTCCACTCGGGAGGGCAGTGCGGTTGAAACCGACCGTGGTGCTCAGCTTTCCGCACGCTATGAACTGGATTTCTGGCATGGCGTGCGCGCTGCCCGTGACGAGGCGCGGGCACAACAGCGCGGGGCACGGTTTGATGCACAAGTGGTGCGTGTTTCACTGCAGGCAGCGGTGGTCGTCGCGTACATCGGCTTGGCTGATCTGCAACAGCAGCAGCAGTCGCTCAAAGATCAACTGATGCTGCACCAACAGACTATAACGGTGTTGCAGGCGCGTGTGTCTGCCGGGCTGGCCAATCGAGCCGAGCTGGCTGCGCAGCGCGCCCAGCTAGCGATGGCGACAGCTGAGCTGGCAAAGGTCCAGCAGCAGTATCAGGACTTGCGCGCTGCCTTGGCTTTGCTGTTGGGACGCAGTGATGCGCAGCTTTCACTCGCCGGTGCGAGCCTGGCTGCGCTGAAGCAGCCCCCATTGGTCGGAACGTCCCCGGCCCAGTTACTGCTGCGTCGACCCGATGTGGCATCGGCAGAGGCGGCTTTGGCTGCCGCCAATGCCAACGTAGAGGCAGCGCGTGCTGCATTTTTTCCGCGCGTTGCCATCGATCTGGGCTTGGCACTGCAAAATCCCGGCTTCAATGCTGCAGTCACAACACTGCAGGGCACTGGCCTTGCCAGCAGCTTGGCGGTGTCGGCAATTCAGCCGTTGTTCAATGGCGGCAAGTTGCAGGCAGAGAAAGAGCTGGCTGTTGCGCAGCAACAGTCGCTGCTTGCCAGTTATCGAAGCAGCATTCTTGCTGCATTGATTGACGCACAGCGTGCCGTTGCAGCGGCAAATGCGTACAGACAGCAGTTGCAACAACTCGACCACATCGCAACGCAGCTGCACGCTGTGGTGGATGTGCTGCAGGCACGCTATGTGGCAGGGCTGGGCGATCAGATTGCTCTGCTTGATGCGCAGCGTGCGTGGCAGCAGGCTCAAGCTCAGCAACAACAACTTCAGGCGCAGCAGTTGCAGGCCGCGGTGGCAGTGTTTCGCGCGTTTGGCGGCGGATGGCAATTGCCACAGCAGGGGACTCCAAGATGAAGATCGCAATCGCAGGCACGGCGCCCTTGTGGGGTGTGTTGCTGGTGTTGGCAGCGTGTGGCCACCAGAAAGACGCGGATGATGAACCTCGCGCGAAGGACGGCCCTGCAGTCGAAGTCGAGAAAGACGCGCCTTTGAACGCATCACAGCTGCAGCTGATGGGCATCAACCTAGAGGCCGTCACTGTAACGACTGTCCAGGAGCAATCGCAGGGTCAGGCACAGGTGATGCCGCACGACGTGTTGGCTCAGCTGCTGGCAGACATTGCAGTGGCTGAGGCGGCCAGCAGCCAAAGTACCGCTGCCTTGAAGCGTGTACAGAATCTGGCGGCAACACCTGGGGCGTTGGGAGCTGACGCGTTGGAGCAGGCGCAGCGTCAAAGTCGTGTCGATGCAGTGCAGTTGCAACTGACGCAACGCAAGCTGTCTGCCCAGTTCGGAACGTTGCCTTGGCGCACCGGTGACAGCCAGTTGGAAGCTTTGGCAAATGGCCGCAACAAGCTACTGCAGGTATTGTTGCCGGGCGTGTTGCCGACTGGAAAAGCGGTCTCGGGTTTGCGGTTTGTTGCTCTTGATGCGACATCAGCAGATCGTGGGATTCGTGCTCTGCAGCATTGGTCTGCGCCGGTGTCAGGCGGCTCGATAGGCCTTTCTTTATATGCCGTAGTCGAGGGCAGTGCGTTGGCCGAAGGCACTCACTTGGTTGCCTTGGTTGATGTGGGCAAGCAAGTGATAGCACTTGAGTTGCCCGCCGCGGCGGTTGTGGTTCATGAAGGGGAGTCCTGGTGCTACGTGCAAAGTGCCCCTGGGCAGTTTCAGCGCCGCAAGGTCGATACCAGTCATCCCCTTCAACAGGGCTATGCGGTGCTGGCAGGCTTTGCCGCGGGCGAGCAAGTTGTTACGCGGGGAGCGGGCCTGTTGCTGTCGCGTGAGTTTGGTCAGCAGGCTGTCGAGCCGTGATGTTTGATCTGATCAATCTCTGCGTTCGTCGCCGGGGCATGGTGACGCTGCTTGGCGCGCTGTTGCTGGTTCTGGGCTTTTACGTTGCCCGTCAGGCGCCGCTGGACGTTTTTCCAGAGTTCGTGCCCTCACAGGCAGAGATTCAGACTGAAGCTCCGGGTATGACACCGGAACAGGTCGAGCAACGTGTGACACGCCAGATTGAGACCTATGTAAACGGTGTGCCGGGTTTGGCATCGCTGCGATCTGAATCGATTCCGGGCCTGTCAGTGGTGAAGCTGACGTTTGCAGAGGGCAGTGATCCAGTCGCTGCGCGCGAGGCGGTCAGTCAGCGATTGGCGCAAATCAGTCGTTCCTTGCCGGCAGCTGCCGGTGCGCCGCAGCTCTCGCCGTTGGTTTCGAGCACTATGGATTTGCTCAAAATCGGCCTGACCTCAGATTCGCTTGATGCCTTCGCGCTGCGCGATGTGGCTGAGTGGACGCTCAAACCACGCTTGTTGGCCGTGCCGGGTGTTGCACATGTGGTGGTGTTTGGCGGCGACGTGCGCGAACTGCAGGTGGTACCGCATTTTGATGCGATGGCTGCCGGTCAATTTACGCTTGATGACATTGCAGTGGCTGCCAAGGCAGCGTTGGATATCAAAGGCGCGGGTTTTGTCGATACGGCATCGCAGCGCATCTTGGTGCGGGGACCATCACCCAGCGCAGATCCGGCCGTGCTGCGTGACGCGGTGCTGGCGGTGCGTGGAACGCGTGTCTTTCGCATCGGCGATGTCGCAGAGGTTCGTGAGGGTGCTGCATTGAAGTCCGGTGATGCACGCATCATGGGACAGCCCGGCGTGCTGCTGTCGCTGGCCAGTCAGTATGGTGCCAATACGCTGGAGACCACGCACGCTGCAGAGGCAGTACTTGCCCAGATCCGGCCGGCTCTGGAGGCGCAGGGCGTCAAGGTTCAAACGGGCTTGCACAGACCAGCTAACTTCATTGAGCTCGCGCTGGCCAATCTCGGTACGTCATTGCTGCTCTCTGCAGGGCTGATCCTGCTGGTGCTCTATGCGTTCATGCGGGATGTACGTGCGGCTCTTGTCGCGTTTTTGGCCATTCCGCTGTCGTTGGTGGCTGGTGTCCTGGTGATGCGATCCTTTGGTCAGACGCTTAACACGCTGACGCTGGGTGGTTTCGCTGTGGCACTGGGTGTGTTGGTGGATGATGCGATTATCGGCATTGAGAACACCCAACGCCGCCTGAGAGAGTCGCTGGGCGAGGGCGGATCGGTGTACCAGGTGATTGTGGCAGCAACCCTGGAAGTACGTGCGCCGGTGGTGTACGCGACGCTGGTGGTCATCGCCGTATTCATTCCTGTGTTGCTCATCGACAGTCTGGAAGGACGCTTTGTCGGACCGTTGGCCCAGGCATTTATTGTCTCGGTGATAGCTTCTTTGGTGGTTGCGTTAACTCTGACACCTGCACTGTGTGCGCTGCTATTGGTGCATGGCCAGAGCACTGCTGAAGCCGGTTGGATTACACGGCTCAAGCGGTGGCAGACAGCGGTGCTTGCAACCTTGCATCAACGTTGGAAAGCAACGGTGTTGGTCACGGGATTGATACTGGTGGGTACCGTGGGGCTGATTCCCCTGCTGGGTGGCCGCTTTCTGCCGGAGTTTCGAGAAGGCCATTTGGTTGTGCAGATGTCTGCCAGCCTACCGGGTGTCTCGCTGGGTGACATGAATGTGCTGGGCGAGAGAGTCAGCGCTGCCCTGCTGGCGCAACCTTTCGTCGACAGCGTGTCCTTTCAAGTCGGTCGTGCAGAGCTGAGCGAAGATACCTGGGGGCCCCATCGCAGTGAGTTTCATGTCGAGCTCAAGCCCGACAGCGGGATTGATCCTGAGGAAGCACAACAGCGCATTCGAAGCTTGGTGGATGTTTTGCCCGGTGTGCAGACCGAGGTGGTGAGCTTTTTGGGTGATCGGATCAGCGAAAGCCTCAGCGGCGAAAGTGGTCAGGTGGTTATCAAGATATTTGGTAATGATCTTGATGCACTGGATGCCACTGCAGACAAGGTGGTTGCAATATTGACTGGTCAGCCGCATGTCATCGATATGCAGTTTCGTCGGCAGGATGGCACGCCTATGCTCGATATTGAGCCGCGTCCCGGTGCGCTAGCGCGCTACGGCATCAAAGCCTCCGAATTGCTGGACATCGTAGGCTCTGCCTATGAGGGTGCTGATCTGGGCGAGGTTCATGATGGGTTGCGTACGGTACATGCTGTGACTCGTATCTCTGAAGAGCGTCGTCGTAGGCCCGAAGCATTGCGACAGCTGCCCATTGCTACGCCGCTGGGTGTTGTGCCGTTAACAAAACTGGCGAGCGTTACCCTGCGCGAGGGTCGCTACAGTATCGACCATGAAGGCGCGGCGCGGCGCGTAGTCGTCAGTTTCAATGTGGAGGGTGCCTCCGTCCAAGCCGTTGCATCGTCGGCGCAGAAGTTGCTGGCTGCCAAACTGCAACTGCCTTCGGGCGTCAGCTTGCAGTTTGCGGGCGAAGGCGAAGCCGAACAGCACACTCGAAGTCAGTTGCTGATGTACTCGGCGTTGGCGTTGGCGCTGGTGATTGTATTGTTGAATGCGGCGTTCCGCTGGCCGCGCAATGCGGCCTTGGTCATGGCTAATCTGCCTTTCAGTCTGGTGGGTGGTGTGCTGGCTATCGCAGCCACGGGATTGGATCTGTCATTGGGCGTGGTGGTGGGTTTGGTGACAGTGTTTGGTATCAGTGCGCGCAACGGCATCCTGCAGTTGTCTCACTACGAACACATGGTCCATGTGGAGGGTTGTCAGCTGAACTTTGACACGATCTGTCGCGGTGCCAATGAACGTCTGGTCCCTATTCTCATGACTGCAGTGGTTACCGCCTTGGGGCTGTTGCCGCTGGCGGCGGGTATGCATCGGCCTGGTCAGGAAATTGAAGGTCCAATGGCGGTTGCTGTGTTGGGTGGCTTGGCTAGTTCTACTGTGCTCAATTTGTTGGTGTTGCCTTTGATGGCAGTGCGCTGGGTCAAGCCCGCGACCAGTAGCTGACGCAAGCAAGAAGCTAGATTGCTGCCTTTGATTTCAGGCGCGCTGCCTAGTCACCATGGTGATGGCATCGAAAGGGCAGTGCTCGGCGCACTTGGTGCACCCAGTGCAAGAGGCTTCATCATTGAGCAGCGAAGTCTTTCGCCAGTTGGGGCCCGGTTCCAGATGCAGAACGTGCGGAGGGCAGACGGCAATGCAGCGCCCGCAACCGGTACAGCGCTGTGGATCGATGGCCGGCAGCAGTTTGCGGGCCACGTGCTGATTAGCCCAGACTTGCCACGACTAGGCTGACCACCGCCACGCTGGTTAGCAGCAGTCGCAGGTCGGCTATCCACTGTGGCAGTGATGTGGGCCGTAGCAGTTGCCGGTCGGCCAAGTAACATGCAACCAGCAGCACTGCGACGAGTCGCAGACCAGTCTGGGTTGGTGGCTGCAGCGCCAGCCAAGCAACCAGTGACGGCAGTACGCTCCAACCATAGCGGGCTGTCGCCGACGCTGATGAAGCAACACCTGCCACTGCATAGGCCCAATGCAGGGCACCGACAAAGGTCGCAATGAGTGCACCGTATTGCAGCAGCGCCTGTGAGGCTGGGTCTTGCGTATCGGGCGGGGCCACTACGACTAGCAGGGCAAGCCCCACGAAGGGGATAAGGCCCGCAAGTCCAAAAAATAGTGCCGGTCGTGGCGCGGCCGAGAGGCGGGAAACCAAGTTGTTCAAAGAGGACTCCAGCGTGCTGGCAGGTGGGACAGCTGCAGCATATGCTGGCATGCATTGCGAATGCACTCTGGGGTCACTGCACCATGCGTATCTGCGTTTTCTGCGCTTCCAGCTCGCTGGCCCCGGCCCATTTCGGACAGGCGGCGTTTGATCTGGGTCAGTTGTTGGCCAACGCGGGTGTGCATGTGGTGTTCGGCGGCGGCGGTAAGGGCTCGATGGGCCGCCTAGCTGATGGGGTCCATGCCGCTGGCGGTGCCATAACGGGAGTGATGCCTCACTTCATGCGCGAGTTGGAATGGTCGCATCCCAAGGTCAGCACCTATGAGTGGACTACCGACATGGCCGAGCGCAAAGCGCGCATGTTGGCTGATACGGATGCCGTGGTTTCATTGCCTGGCGGCTGCGGAACGTTCGAGGAGCTGCTTGAGGTGATGACGCTCAAGCGGTTGGGTCTTTATCTGGCGCCTATCATTGTGGTGAACCAGGCTGGGTTTTATGAGCCGTTACGACAGCTGCTGCAGTCGAGCATCGACAACCGCTTCATGGATGAGCGCCATCAGTCCATGTACACCCTTGTTGACGGTGTTGAGGATGTATTGGCAGCGGTGCGTTCTGCGCCGCAGTGGACTCGTGATGCCACGGGTTTTGCTGTGCAAAGCTGATATGTACCGAGGGCCGCAGAGATGACACTCAAAAAAAGCACGGTTTTTATCGTGGCAGCGTTGGTGTTGCCGCTGAGCTTGAGCGCAGCCGGCCTGCAAGTCGGTGCTGGTCGGGGTTGGACGGGCGTCACGCACCCCAAAGAGGTAATCGCCGCGCGTCAAGAACTGATGGAGCACATCGAACTGCTGATGGAGCCCATCGACACATTGACTGTCCAGCCTGTAAAGGATGCCGAGCGAGTACGCCAGAATGCCGAGGTCATCGGGGCGATGCTGCTGGCTGTGCCGCACTTGTTCCCGCCCACTACCAACCTCTTCGATCCGAAAGCTGTGCAACCTAAAACGCTGGCCCTGCCGGCTATCTGGGAACAGTTCGATACCTTCTATCGTTTAGCTGGGTTGGCTGCTAAAGCGGCCGAAGTTATGGCCGAGGCCAAAGATGAACCGGCGATGCGTCGTGCAAGCTTGGCGTTGCGTGGCAGTTGTGATGCCTGCCATACGCTTTATCTGCGTCGTTACGAACCGCCCAAGACAAAAGATTCGGATTACACCTTCGACTTTGATTCAGCCTTACCTGCCAAATAGCCCGAAGAAGACTAGTCTTTGAGCGGCTGCAGTGGCACGCGCACCAGCACTACTGCACTGAGTATCACTGGCACTGCCATGATCAGGCAGGTCCATACACGACCTGTGCCCCCGGCCAGCAACAGTCCGGCGGAGTAGGGACCTACAAAAGACCCCAGCCGCCCTGCGCTCATCGACAGACCCATGCCTGTCGCCCGGACGCGTGCCGGAAAGGTGGCTGCGCCGGTGGCATAGAGCATCACGGCGGCACCGAATATGCCAAAGCCCACTGCCACCGATGTCGCCACAGTCAGTGCATAGCTGTGCGCCGAGTAGCCGAACGCTGCAATGGCCAAGCCCAGTGCAATAAGCGTGACGGTTGCAACCGGCCGCAAGGCTGCGCGCAAGGTGGCTGCGCCGATAAGAACGCCGCCGGCAATGCCGCCCACATTGGTGAGGATCGAGATCCATCGGCCCAGCGCATCACCAAAGCCGGCTTCTGTGGTGAGTTGGTTGTTCCAGTTGAGGAAGAAATACGACGACAACATGTAAAGAAAGTAGGCCGCCTGCATCAGCAACAGCCGCGGCAGAATCGGTTGGCGCAGCAAGTCCGTCAGACTGGATTTGGCAGCAGCGGGCGCCGGTTGCGGGAGTTGGTCGAAGCTGGGCAGGTCCAGCCGCGCCAAGATTTTGTTGAGCCGCTGCAAACTGCCGGGGCCAGGCTTGGAGACCATGAAATCGATTGATTCGGGCAGCAGCACGATCACCAAGGGAATCAGCAGCGCTGATACCACGCCACCGAACACAAACACGGAACGCCAACCATAAGAGCCGATCAACCATTGGGACACGATGATTCCGCCGATCACCACGCCCACGTTATAGCCGATGGTGACCAAGCCCAGACCTAGATTGCGGGTGCGTTGTGAGCAGTATTCAAATACCAACGTACCCACAGCGCTGGCCATAGCGCCAACCCCCATGCCGGTAACAAAGCGCAGCGCGACCAACTGCCACAGGGTATCGGCACCAGCAGACAACAGCATGCCCAGTGACAGCAGCATGAGATTCAACAGGATGGCTGTGCGGCGTCCATATAGATCTGCAATGGGCGAGAGCAGCAAGGCCCCTGTCGCAGTGCCCAACGGTCCGGCAGAGAGCAGGGTGCCCAGCAGTGCCGGATCCAATTGCCATTCGCGGGCGAGGATGGGGGAGATTAATGAGGCGGCCAGTAGATCGAAGCCATCTACCATGTTGACCAACACGCCCAGGGCGATGACCAGTAGTTGCAAGGGTCTCAGTGGCCGGCTGGCGATGGCTTCGTGTACGTGTTGCAGTGTCATGCTGTCCCCTGTCTGCATATGGCAGCCGCTGGTGCGGTCTTTTTTGCCAGTGCTAGGATGGTCAGACAATAGCTGAATCCGGGTGAGTCATGGCAGCGAGCATTCGCGCGACAATTCGATATGTCGTCAAAGGGGAGAAATCGATTTTCTACCCGGCTGATCGCGCCAAATCGTATTGGCCTCCGGAAGACCATGAGATGCCTATTACCGACGCCCGGCCACTGCTTGATCGGCTCAGCGTGGCGCGCAATGGCTTTACGGTGCTGCACCATCAGACGGCGGTCAGCGACTTTGCCGATGCCACACAGATTGCAAACGTGTTCCTGCCAGAGGCGGTGCAGCTGGCGATGCAGGTTAATGGCGCGGTAAAGGCCTTTGCCTTCGGCCCTGTAGTTCGTAGCGATGCGCCGGGTAGTGTTCAAGGGGCGCTGCCGGCACATGGCGCGCATGTGGATTATGGCCGTCCGACCATAGAAGACTTTGCGCGGGCCGCTTTGGGCGATGAGGCAGCCTATTGGCTGACTAAACGTGTTGTGCTGATGAACTTGTGGCGCCCCCTTGCCACGGTGTACAGCTCGCCGTTGGCGCTGTGCGATGCCTCGACGGTTGAGGCGGGCGATCTGCATCCGAGCGAGATACGCGGTGGGCTCATGAACATGAATCGCCAGCCGCTGTTTGGCTTTAATCTCAGCTATAACGCCGCGCACCGCTGGTATTACCTGCCGCAGATGCAGCCTGACGAAGTGTTTGCTTTCAAGCTGTATGATTCGGATGAGACGCGCCCGCAGTGGACGGGGCATACGGCCTTTAATGACCCGAATACGCCGACCGATGCACCACCGCGACAAAGTATCGAGGTGCGCACGGTGTCATTCATCGAGGATTAGAATGAGCTGGTAGCTGGGTCTGGTTTGGAGCGCGTCAGTTCCCAGGCGGGCTGATGGAGATACTGGGATGAACTTTGCAAGTGCGAGGCTTTGGGGTGGCTGGCCGGTGCCACTGGCCGCGCTGTTGGCCGGTGTCTCCGTTGCTTGTGCTGAGCCTCTTGCCAAACAGGTCGAGTCAGGTCTCACCACTATTGTGGTCACCGGCGTCACACCCTTGTCTGCGCTGGATGCTGAGGCAATCGGCGTTAATTCCCAGTCGGCCACGGCCGAGGACATCCAACGCTCCAACGCTACCGATCTGTCTGCCTTCATTGCCAGGTCGATGGGCAGCGTGTACGTGAACGACATGCAGGGAAATCCGCTGCAGCCGGATATCAACTACCGCGGCTACACCGCTTCGCCGCTGCTTGGGACGGCCCAGGGCTTGTCGGTCTATCTGGACGGGGTTCGGCTCAATCAACCGTTCGGTGATGTGGTCAGTTGGGATTTGATTCCCCGCGCTGCCATAAGAACGCTGGTTCTGGTGCCGGGAACCAATCCTGTGTTCGGTCTTAATTCGCTCGGTGGCGCTTTGGCGCTGCGCAGTAAAGATGGCTTTGCTGAGCCGGGCAATGCACTGCAGGTTGGTTTGGGGTCTTTTAACCGTACTCAGTGGGAAGTTGAATCCGGTGGCAATCGCGGCGATTGGGGCTGGTATGTCACCGCGAATCGCTTCAAGGAAGACGGCTGGCGTGAGGCGTCACCCAGTGACGCCAAGCAGCTGTTTGCCAAGCTCAGCTGGCGTCATGCCGACACCGCTGTGTCGCTGTTCGGCTCGGCAGCAGACACACAATTGACCGGAAACGGTATGCAGGAGATGCGTTTGCTGGACGCAGATCGGCGTTCTGTTTACACCAAGCCTGACATCACTACCAACAAGGCAGTACTGACCGGACTTGAACTGCAGCACAGGTTCAGCAGCACATTGAGCTTGGCCGGCAACGCTTGGTATCGCAACATTGCCAGCACTACGTTTAATGGTGACATCAATGAGACTGCTTTAGGTCAGAGCACCTATCAGCCCAGCGCTGCCGAGCGTGTGGCTTTGGCTGCGGCAGGCTACAGCGACTTTCCGCTCGCGGGTGAGTCGCAACTCAACACACCCTTTCCACGCTGGCGTTGCATCGCCAATGCACTGCTTAACGACGAGCCTAACGAAAAGTGCAATGGGCTGATTACCCAGACTTCCACGTCGCAGCACACGGCGGGCGCCTCCGCGCAGTTAACGTTTGATCGGTCGCTTGGCTCTCACGCCAACCAGCTGGTGCTGGGTGCGGCGCTCGATGCCAGTACGGTGCACTTCGAGCAGGCATCGCAGTTTGGCTATGTGCTGCAGGACCGCAGCATCGCTGCAGTCACGGGTCCCGGAGCTTTTGCAGATGGCACGCAAAACTCAGAGAGTGCTTTTGATGCGCGGGTTGATCTGGGCGGCGTGACACGCGTTCAAAGCGTCTATTTTAGCGATTCACTCAACGTGCTACCGCGCTTAGAGCTGACTCTGGCGGGTCGTTACGATCAGCATCAGGTTCGTAATCGCGATGCGATCACTCCGGGTGGTGGTCCGGGCTCGCTAGACGGCGATCATCGCTTCAGCCGTTTTAATCCGTCGCTGGGCTTGAGCTACAACTCCGGCAGCGCGCTGTCGCTGTCGGCGCGTTACAGCCAAGGTAGTCGAGCACCCTCGTCGATAGAGCTCGGTTGCGCTGATGCGGCCAATCCTTGCCGCTTACCCAATGCCATGGCGGGTGATCCCCCACTTAAACAGGTAGTGACTTCCAATTGGGAGTTGGGTGCGCGGGGCCGTTTGGTCGGCGTCGCGAACTGGACTGCAACAGTATTTCGCGCTGAAAACCGCGACGACATTTTGTTCGTCGCAGATGACCAAGCGGGGTATGGATACTTTCGCAATTTTGGCAGCACCCGCAGACAGGGCCTTGAGCTTGGTGCCGACGGCCGGTTAGGCCCGTTGCTGCTGGGACTGCATTACACGTTGCTCGATGCCACGTTCCAGAGCGCCGAGACAGTGCAGGGCTCCAGCAATAGCAGCGTCAGCGCTGTGGCGCCAGGCTTTGAAGGGACGATCGATATCCTGCCGGGCAATCGCATACCTCTGGTGCCTTCACAAATCGTCAAGGCGAGTTTGGGTTGGGACTTATCACCTGCCATGAGTGTGGATGCCGACATGGCCTACATCGGCCGCACTTATGCTCGCGGTAATGAAAACAACTCACACCAAGCCGATGGGGTGTATTACCTCGGAGCGGGCAGTACGGGTGGGTATGCTGTGGTGAATCTGGGTCTGCGCTGGCAGGCCGATGAGCAGCTCAAGCTGTTTGTGCAGGTCAACAACGTGCTTGATCGCAAGTACAGCAGCGCGGCTCAATTGGGCGCGACGGGCTTTACAGCGACTGGGGCCTTTATTTCCAGACCGTTTGCTGCGCCGGTCATCGGGGGTGAGCGCCCTCTGCAGCACAGCGCCTTCTTGGCGCCGGGTGCGCCTCGCATGCTGTGGCTGGGGATGCGCTATACGCTCGATTGAGTGGGTTCAGATGCCGGTGTTGTGCGGATGGGCTATGGCAGGCACTCGCAAGGCACCAGGCAGCAGATCGAAGGTGACGGGGGTGCACCCCACCACTTGCCCGTCGCATTGCACTGCCATCGGTGGATCCAGCACCAAGTGCCCCTGTGCGGCACGGGCATATTGAACATTCGGGTCGCTGTGCAGCCGCCCATTGAACAGCTTGGGCAGGCTCAGCAGGTTGTACCAAGGGCCGGCGTCTGCGACGGTCACAAAATCCAGCAACCCATCGTCGTCGCGCGCTCCGGGCGCCACATGCATGCCACCGCCCACGCGCGGGCCGATGCAGCCGAACGCGACCATGCTGCGAGGGCTGCCTAACCTTGATGGTTTTGATGCATCGCTGGCGCCCTGCAGATGCAGTTGCAGCGCGGGGCCTTTAAAGCTGAACAGGCCCCGTACCAGAGCACTGACGTACGCTAGTTGCCGCGGCCCACGTCGTGACAGCAAGCCCAGCACATGGGTATCGAAGCCTGCACCGGCTTCGACAACAAAGTATTGAATCCGACCATCGGCAAAACGCAGTCGACCGACGTCATGTGGTCTGTATGTAGTGCTTGCGATGGTGTTGGCCCATTGCTGTGCAGCGCGTGGCAGTGACAGCTGTCGTGCCCAGTCGTTGCCTGTGCCTGCGGGCGCCACAGCAAGCCAAGGCCTGGGCTGGCTCAGGTCTGTGAATGCGTCAGTCAGTCCGTTGAGCACTTCGTTTACGGTGCCGTCACCACCCACGGCGATAAACCGACGAGTTCCTGTTGCCCAAGCTTGGGCTACAACTGCGCTGGCTTCGTGGGCCTGCCCGGTCCAATGTACACGGTGCAACACGCCCGCGACCTGCAGTGCAAGGGCATGCCGAGGCCAGAGCTTTTTCGCGCGGCCCGCTCCTGCTACGGGGTTGGCGACCACCAACACAGACTCTTCTTGCACGAGATGCCTTTTGGTCCGTTGACGTGTTTGGTTGTGGGTGCCGAGTGTGTTTGTTACCGTGAATCGGTAATCAATAACAAGGGGGACGCCATGACGATCCTTCCACCTGGGGTGTCGGCGCGGCAATTTGCCAAAGCGCTGGCTGAGTTCGCCGCAGTTGTGGGCCCAGATTGGGTGCTCAGCAGCGAAGAAGATCTGCAGCCGTATCGCGACCACTTTTCGCTGCTTAAAGACCAGCCTGACGAGTTGCAGGCCAGTGCAGCAGTGTGTCCGGCAGATGTGGCGCAGGTGCAGGCCATCGTGCGCATCGCCAACCGCTACAAAACCCCCTTATTTGCCATTTCTACCGGCAAAAACTTTGCGTATGGCGGCCCGGCACCCAATGTGCGCGGCAGCGTCACGGTTGATTTAAAGCGCATGAATCGCGTGCTCGAGTTGGATGAAAAGCGCCACTTTGTGTTGGTGGAGCCCGGCGTGTCCTATATGGACCTGTATCGCTATATCCAGGAGCGCAACCTGAAGGTCTGGGTCGACACAGCCGATGTCGGTTGGGGCGGCTTAATGGGCAACGCCTTGGAACACGGTGTGGGCTACACGCTTGGGCCGTACCGCGACCACTTTTCTGCGCACTGCGGCATGGAAGTGGTGCTACCTGATGGCGAATTGATGCGCACTGGCATGGGCGCGCTGCCGGGCTCAGGGGGCTGGCAGGACTACAAACATGGTTTCGGCCCGGATCCTGCCGGCCTGTTTGCCCAAGGTGGCTTTGGCATTGTGGTCAAGATGGGTTTTCGGCTCATGCCGCAGCCCGAGCACTGGCGTACAGGGCTGGTGACGGTGCCCAAGCGGCGCGATTTGATTCCGATGGTCGACACCGTCAATTATCTTACCGACCTGTTCATCATTGGTGAGCCATTGTATGGCTCGCCGCTGCGTATCCTGCGTGAAGACAAAGCCTTTCTGCAGGCAGCCGATAGCTTTGATGAAGCAGCATTGGATCGTGTTGCTGCTGAGCACTCACTGCATTCATGGCAGGTCGAGTTGCAGTTCTACGGATCAGAGAAAACCACGCTGGCCAACTGGGAGTGGGCCAAGGAATTGATGCTGCGCAATATTCCCGGTGCGCAGTGCTTTGATGGCGAATCATTGCCAGTGCCTGTGACGCAAGAACAAATAGAGCGGTCCACGCGCCCTTATCCGGCGCCCTATGCCTCGCAAATGCGGCGCAACGTGATGCATGGCGTACCCAAGCTCTATGCGTGGTGGATGCCCAGTCGCACCGACGATTTCCCAGACAGTTGGAATCAATCGCATCTGGGTTTGTTTTCGGTTGTGGGGCGCAGTGGTGCCGCGGTGCTGCAAGCGCAGAGGGACTTTGATCGTGTTGCGCGGGACATGGGCAGCAAACCTGCCATGCCTTATGCGATCAGCACGCCGTTGAACTGGAACCAATCGGCCTTCCTTCTAGGCAACGGTGCGTTTGGCAGTGCCACGCGCAATGAGGCAACGCCCCAGTCTAAGTTGGACCAACTCAAGTTGCTTCGCGAGGTGCTCAAGCGCAACGCTGCAATGGGTTATGGCGACTATCGTGCGCCGCCGCTACTGCAGGATGCAGTTGCTGATCAATATTCCTTTAACAATCACGCATTGCGCCGGTTTAATGAGCGCCTCAAAGATGCTGCAGATCCCAACGGGATCTTGTTGCCAGGGCGTGGGGGTATATGGCCCAAGGCATTGCGGGCACTGCGTGGAGCAATACGCAAATGAAAAAAAGTGCAGTGTTGATGAGCCTGCTGCTGTGCAGCGGCAGTGGTGCTGCGATTGCAGCTGATGTGCCTGCTGCCGCGGCAGCCGGAAAAAATGTGTTTGAGATCCGCTGTGCACCCTGCCATGCGGCGGGGCTTGGCGGTGACCCAGGGCGTGATCATTTGCCTGGTACTGATGCACTGCGCATCAAGTACAAGGGCACCACAGTGCCTGCGCTCTTGGAACGGCGTACTGATCTGACGGAACCTGTGCTCAAGGTGTATCTGCGCCATGGCAGTTGGTCGATGCCGCCGTTTCGAAAGACCGAAGTGTCTGATGCCGATATAGCCAACTTGGCTGCCTACTTCGCAGTGACATCGCTCGCCGCGGAGCGCAAATGACGACGCGCCGCGAGGTCATCGCCGCGGGTATGGCACTGGGCGTGTTTCCCGGTTTGGCGGGGAGCCAACCGCGTCTTAGCGCCACAAGCCCTCAGTCCTTGGCGGTGTCGCAGGTCCTGATCGATGAGCGGTTTGCTGATGCCGTAGCGATGGGCAGCTATGTGTCCACAGCACGCAGGGCGGTGACTACGCTACCGCGCGATGTCTTGGGACTGTGGTACGACCAGTTGTTGCCAGAGCTGCGCAGCGGGCGACTACAGACATTGGGTGGCATTACCACGCCAGACGGCTTGTTCCTGGTGCGTACTTTGGCAGCGGATTTTCGCTGGCGAGTGATCTATGAGGCCAATCACCTGGCATCTTCTACATCAGTCATGACGCATCGACTGCATGGGCGGTGGGCCACTGTCTCGATGTTGGCCGCGGACATCCAGACGCAGGATTGGCGGCAGCGGTTTGCGTCGGCATTGGTGGGCTGTCATGTCACGGGCAGAATAGGGACTCGTACAGTGCTGACGCCGTGCTCGACGACAGGTTTGGCAGCACAGGACTTGGTGTCTTGGGTGTTGGCGCCCGGCATAAAGGCAATTTAGGCACCAAGGGTCGATGTTCGTCCGTTTGAGCCTATGCAAATCAAATAAGAGTTTTATCCAATGCGTATTCCTCTGCTGATTTCCACAGTGGTCTTGGTGGGGCTTGCGACGGTCGCTGAGGCAGCTTTGCCAGACCCGATCAAGCTCGACGCCGGTCTCATCACTGGAGCTTCCGGCAAGACGACCGGCGTGCAGGTGTACAAAGGCATTCCCTATGCCGCACCGCCCGTCGGGGATCTGCGTTGGCGCGCGCCCCAACCGATTGCTGCTTGGCAGGGTGTGCGCAAGGCCGATGAGTTCAGCCCCATCTGCATGCAGGCGGCTGCGCCGGGCAGCACCGCCAACATGAGTGAAGACTGCCTGTATCTGAATGTCTTTACCGCAGCGCAACGCGCCGGTGAAAAGCGTCCGGTCATGGTGTGGTTGCATCCCGGTGGCTATAACTCCGGTTCCGGCTCACAGCCTGGCTATGACGGTGAGAGCTTTGCCCGCAAGGGTGTGGTCATTGTTACCATCAACTACCGGCTGGGCGCGTTGGGTTTCTTCTCGCACCCGCAGCTGACGCAAGAGGGTCAGGGCCGTTGGGCCGCTAACCAAGCCTTCCTCGATCAAACCGCCGCCTTGCAATGGGTGCAGCGCAACATCGCGGCCTTCGGTGGCGACCCGCGCAAGGTGACCGTCTTCGGCAATTCAGCCGGTGGCACCAGCATCTCGAACCTTGTGGCTTCGCCGACCACGCGCGGCTTGTTCGTGCGCGCCATCTCGCAAAGTGGTGCATGGCTGGGCCTGTCGATTGCGCCGGTGCGCACGCTGGCTGATGCCGAAGCTATAGGTGTGAAGGCCGCAGAGACCTTGCAAGCGCAGTCGCTGGCCGATCTGCGCGCCAAGCCTGCAGCCGACATCTTGCGTGCCGCGCGGGGCTCAGGCCCGGTCATCGACGGCGTGTTCTTCCCCACAGACCCGGCACAGATCTATGCACGCGGTCAGCAGAACAAGGTCGCGATCATCGCCGGCTCTAACAAAGATGAAGGCACGTTCTTTCTGCAACCGACCACGGCTGCCGCTTGGCAAGAGCGTGTGCAGCAGCGCTTTGCTGCGCGCGCTGCCGACTACCTGAAGCTGTATCCGGCGGGCAGCGATGACGAGGCCACGCGCTCGCAATACGACGCCTTCCGCGATGAGCTGGGCTGGGTCGATCGCAACTATGCGCGCTTGCAAACACGGGCTGGTGCCAAGGCTTGGTTGTATTACTTCACCCACGAGCCACCGGGGCCGCCGCTGTGGCCGGCACGAGCCTCGGGTGCCACGCATGGTGGTGAGGCGCAGTTCATCTGGAACAACTTAATTGCCGACAGGCCTTGGCGTGACAGCGACCACGCCGTTGCGGACTACATGCAGGAATACTGGATCAACTTCGCTACGAAGGGCGATCCGAACGGCAGCGGCTTACCGCGTTGGGTGCCTTACCACGAAAAGCACAACCTGCCTGCCATGCAAATGGGTGATAAGGCACAGCCCGCGCCCGCGCCCGATGCGGCCAAGCTGGCGTTTTATCAGAGCTGGTATGACGCGGCTTGCTGCGTTCACTGAAAATCGCCCATGCTTGAGCTCTACCACCATGGGTCGTCTGTCTGCGCGGCCAAGGTGCGCTTTGCGCTGGCTGAAAAGCAGCTCGCATGGACCGGTCATATCGTCGATATCTTTCGCGGGGAGCAGTTTCAACCGTCATTTCTGGCCCTAAACCCCAAAGCGATGGTGCCCGTGCTGGTGCACGAGGGCTCGGTCATCACCGAGTCCACGGTGATCTGCGAATATCTGGAAGAAGCCTTTCCGCAAAACCCGCTCTTTCCCAAGTCGGCCTTGGGCCGGGCGCAGATGCGCTATTGGACCAAAGCAGTGGATGAAGAGTTGCACCCGGCCTGCTCGGCGCTGACCTATGTCGTCTCGCACCGGCACACCATACTGCGCAATGGCGCAGGCAGCTTTGAGGACTTCATCAAGGGCAGCAGTGCAGATGCGATGCAGGCGCGACTTTTAAAGTGGTCATGGATACAGCAGGGCCTGCAGGCACCGGGTGCCGCTGATAAGATGCTCTTGTACGACGCTTATCTGCACAGGATGAACGACGTGCTGAGCAGTTCGCTGTGGTTGTTGGGTGATCGCTTCTCGATGGCAGATGTGGCGCTGGCGCCTTACGTCAATCGCATTGCCGCCTTATCGATGCAGGGCTTGTGGCAAGAGGGTCGCTTGCCTCAGGTCGAGCGCTGGTTTAAGGCTTTACAAGATCGACCTACGTTTAACGCTGCTTTTGTGCAGTGGCTGCCCGAAGGGCTTGGAGACGAAATGCGGGAAAACGGTGCGAAGTCCTGGCCGGAAGTTCAGAGCCTGTTGTCATGAACAAGCTAGTCAAGGCGATCTTTCTAGCGGTTGGTCTAGCCAGCATCTGCACTTGTTCTGCGCAGCAACCCAACGCTGAGCTGCAATTTGTGTTGGTGTCAGATGTGCATTACGGCATCGAACGCGCCAACTTTCGTGGTGCTAAGGGCGTTGATGCCAACGTGGTCAATGCCGCGCTGGTGGCGCGCCTCAATGCCTTGCCCGCCGCGGTGTTTCCCAAAGACGGCGGTCTGCGTGCCTCTCAAGCGGTGGGCGCAGTGGACTTTGTGTCGGTCACTGGTGATGTGGCCAATCGCATGGAGGCCGGTGAAGGCGCGAACATACAAAGCGCGGCAGTCTCCTGGAGCCAGTTTGCTGCGCAATACTTGGGCGACCTCAAACTGCCCGATCGCAACGGTGGTGTTGCGCCTTTGTTTGTGGTCCCCGGCAATCACGATGCATCCAATGCAGTGGGCCATTTCAAACTGGCTAAGGCGGCTGACCCGACCTCGATGATCGAGATCTATAA
Source organism: Pseudomonadota bacterium (assembly GCA_947449495.1). GTDB lineage: Bacteria > Pseudomonadota > Gammaproteobacteria > Steroidobacterales > Steroidobacteraceae > ZC4RG30. Next base: position 45,650 of record CANFSB010000004.1, on the reverse strand, counting down.
CCGCATGATGCGCCCGGCAGTACCGCTGACGAGCGCCAGCTATCGCTATACGCGGGACGTCATCAGAACCTCGCGCGATATCAGTGGCGTGCATCTGGTGTTCATCACGGTGTGGCCCGATGCCGCTACGCGCGCGTGGCTGGAAAAAGACCTCGCGGCGGTAAGCAATGCAACGCCGGTGTTCATCTTTGCGCATGACCCGCCTGACTCGGATGCCAAGCACTTTGTGAACCCCAACGGCGCGCATGATGTAAACGAGAACGACAAGTTCGAGAACCTGCTGGGCGATGTTTATGGAGACGGCCCGACCGCCGCCGGTTCAGCGCTCAAAGAGCAGCAAGCGTTCGAGCAGTTTTTAAAGCGCCATCCCAACATCACGGCTTACTTTCACGGCCACTCCAACTTCAATCAGTTCTATGACTGGACGGGCCCTGAGCATTCGGTGGTGCTGCACACCTTCAGGGTCGATTCACCCATGAAGGGCGCCGTGTCTGCTGCTGACGAGACCAAGCTGTCGTTTCAGGTGGCCACCGTCGATCTCGCATCGCGCACACTGACCGTACGCGAATGTTTGTGGAATGCAGACCCGGCGCATCCGGCCGGTCCGGTGGTCTGGGGCGCATCGACCACAGTGGCGTTTGCGCCGAGGCCGAAGACCATCAAGGCCAGGCGGTAAGACATTTTGCGCGGCATCGACTATGCAGTGGCCGATTACATGCAGGCTTACTGGATCAACTTTGCTACTCAGGGCTACCCCAACAGCGGCGGCTTAACCAGGTGTGCGCCTTATGGCGACAAGCGTAATCTGCGTGCCATGCAAATGGGTGATCGTGCAGAACTTGCTGCTGAGCCTGATGCTGCGAAACTGGCCTTTTATCAGGGCTGGTATGACTGCGTTGCGCATGTACGGTGAGACACATCCTGTGATTGGCTCATGACTCAGCACATTGCACTGGTCTCGGTGGTTGTTCGTGATTACGACGAAGCGATCGCGTTTTATGTCGATACACTGGGCTTCATGTTGCTCGAAGACAAGCCGGTTCCCGAGCAGGGCAAACGCTGGGTGGTGGTGGCGCCGCCTGGTAACAAGGGCGCCGGACTACTGCTGGCCAGAGCCGCCACGCCCGAGCAGCTGGCGCATGTCGGCAATCAAACCGGCGGCCGGGTATTTTTGTTCTTGCATACCGATGACTTTGATCGGGACTACAACAACTACACCGCAAGAGGCGTGGTGTTTGTACGCGAGCCGTCGGTGCAGGCACACGGCAAGGTGGCCGTGTTCACCGATCGCTATGGAAACCTGTGGGATTTGATCGGTCCTAAGCCCTAACAAACAGGGCAGAAAAAGTCCGTCTAGGCTAGCTGCCGGAACCGATAATCGCGTCGACCTCGATCTCGATCTCGATCTTCATGCGCGGGTCGGCAAGGCCCGTTTCGATCATGGTTGCCGCCGGGCGGATGTCGCCAAAGGCTGCGCGCAGCACTGGCCAGGTCAGCGCAAACTCACTTGCATCGATCAGCAGGTACCGTACCCGCACAACATCACGCAGCGTCGCCCCTGCCTGTGCCAGCGCCGTCTCGATATTGAGCAGGCACTGTCGCGCCTGCTCGGCGATCTGGGGCGCGATTGTCATGTCGGCGTAGTTGAAGCCCGTGGTGCTCGATACGAACACCTGATTGCCCACAACCACTGCTCGTGAATAGCCAATGTCGCGCTGGAAGGAAGATCCGGAGCTAATTAGGCGGCGTGTCATAGGGCTGTGTGGTTCTGTGACGCGAGTTGTAGGGTGATGCTGAATCCGACTATGCCTCACGTTGAGTGGCGTGGGTATAGTCGGTGGCTACGGCCACAGTCTGAAGGAAGCGCCCCATGAACAAGGTTTCGTTGAGCCTTGATCCGTCGCGACTCGACATTGACGCGATCCATGCATTTTTGACCACGACCTACTGGTCAGCTGGTATCAGCCGTGATGTTGTTGCGCGTGCCATTGCCGGTTCGGTGTGTATCGGTGCTTTCCATGGTGACGCACAGGTAGGCTTTGCACGGCTCGTGACCGACAAGGCTACGTTTGCCTATCTGGCAGATGTGTATGTGCTGGAGCCTTACCGAGGCGGTGGCCTTGCACGCCGCATGCTCGATGCCTTGTTTGACCATGCGCAAGTTCAGGGTCTGCGTCGCATGATGCTGGCCACTCGTGATGCGCACGAGCTGTATGCCAAGTATGGCTTTACACCGCTGGGCGCCCCGGACCGCTTTATGGAATTTCACCGGCCTGATGTGTACCGGGCGCCGGTTGCTTAAGCTGACTTCGTCAGCGGCTTGGCTATGTCCGGAAACGCCTTCAGGACTTTGTTGTCCAACGTGTAAAGCCGCGAATTGGTTTGCTGCGCCAGGGCGACGAACTCGCAGTCGTAGGCCGAGCAGCCACTCTGCTTGGCCAACTGCAGTACGCTGCGGGAATCGATGTTGAACTCGTTGGCGCACAGCATCTCTTGTGCGGCATGCTGCAGGTCGACTGCTGATTCAAGAGACAGGGCGCCGCGCCGGACGTACCCGGTGAGGATGTTGCGCAGTTCACTGCGCCACAAGACCGGTGTGGCCCAACTCGGATCGGTTTGATACAGCACCTCTGCTGCGGCAGTCCATGCACCGGGTAGCAGCAGATAGGCGATGACATTGGTGTCGACTACGATCACTTGCGACCCTTGCGCTTGAGTTCGTCAATGACCTGCGGATCGAAGCTGGTCTTGCCGAGCGCGGTGCGCAGAGTGCGCAGATGAGCCAACTGCTGTTCCGCGTCGGGCTGGCGCAGATTTAAAACTGTCTCAATGCAAACAATCGCTTCGCTGTTGAGGCTGCGGCGGTTGAGCGCAGCCTGTGCCCGCAGTCGCTCATAGACTTCGTCGGGAATGTTTTTAAGCGTCAACGTTGTGGGCATTTCAGGCTCCAACCATTTTGGAACCATTTTGGTGCTCCTGTTGGAAGCTGTCAATGAGGTGGATGGCACCGGGACAGTGTGTTCACGACGGACCCACGGGGCCAGCTACCAATGTTGGCAGTGTGTGCAGAAACAGCTGGTGTGAATTTCCCGGGTGAATCTCCGGGACTAGAGGAGCCTTACCGGGGCGGTGGTTTTGCACGCTGCATGCTCGATGCCTTGTTTGACCATGTGCAGGTGCAGGGTCTGCGCCGCATGATGCTAGCCACGCGCGATGCGCACGAGCTGTATGCCAAGTATGGCTTTACACCGCTGGGTGCCCCGGACCGCTTTATGGAATTGCACCGGCCTGATGTGTTCCAGCGCTGACTGTTCGTGCAGCTGTCATGGCAAGAAGTGCTTCTTCGAAACGGTGGCGCCGCTCAAGTCCCTGTGTTGTGTATTTGCCATTGCGAGGCGTAAGCGCCTCATAGTGCTCGAGCGCCAAGGCAGCGCGCTGGCGCTTGTATGATTGCAGATAGGGCAGCAGCTGTTTGAGTAGCGCCAAAGCTTGCCTGCTGGAAATGGCATAGCAATAAGACGGCGTATGTTTCGCTGAAGTGGTCCGTTTGCGCGTGATTTTTCCGGCGCCAACGTGCGTCAGGACGAATTGCAACAGCACTAACTCGGTGTTGGCTATGGTCACTACCAGTCGCCGATTAGCCTGCTTGTGCAAACGGCTAAGCGTGACGGTGCCCTCGCCATCGACAAGTCCAGCGATGTAGGCGGCCACTGCAGCGGTGAGTGTGTTCATACCGTGCTCCTGACGACTGCACAGGTAAGCATTAGCTTGTTAGCAAGTCCCCCCCCCGGATTTCTCCGGGGAGGGTTGCCAATTGGTGGAGGCGGGGGGACAGCAGTTCCATCTCTTTCGAGACAGGCTGGACTATGCCTTCATCCTTCATCGCTTACGCGATGGGTCGGATGCGGGGCGTGTTATCCGCAGCTTGCGCTGCAGATCCTAGTGCCGGCTCTGCCGGTTGCCCGGTTCAGCCAGTCTATGAGTCTCTACAGGGCAGAACGAGTTGGCCTCGTTCCACCCCTCGGCGTTGCCAGGCCGCTGTTGCCAGCGGCGTGAGGGTTCACCGAATGAGCCCCGTGTTTACTTTGCCCTTCCGGGCAAAGGCGACCTTTGCGATCCTTCGCGTTAATCGAACCCCCGTCCGCAAGTCCTACATTTCAGGCTCTACGTACGTAGCTGTCTCTTTGTTTTCTCGCCTTACACTACCCGAGCAGCAGGGAAGATGCTTAGCCAGCCGCGGTGTCTCTTAACGCTGCACCCCGAAGCTCGGTGCAGCGCGATCCTATGAGCGCGTCCCCCGGTTCCGTGGCATAGGCACCAGCGGGTCGGAGGTTAGGCCGGGTTAAGCGGCCAGAGCGTAGTTGTCGTCGTTGGCAACTGTGTTTTGCAAAGAAGTTTAACGAGGACCCATGCACCTCGGTACGCCCCTGAAGTTTCGCAACCCACGTCGAAACCGGTCGCCCCCAGAAAGCAATACCACTATACGCCAGATCGCGGCCCGGTCGCCCGCCAATCAACCGTGCGCTAGTTGGCGGTATAGCGAGGCAAACGCCGCGGCGGCGCCCGGCAGGGCGGCTGACCAGTCGGTGGCCGAGCTGTGGTCGGCGCCATCGCTGATGTATTTGGCGCAGGCAAAGTCCACGCCCTCGTGCAGGCAGACCTTGGCCAGCGCATAGGCTTCCATGTCGAGCACGTCGCAGTGCAGCGCATGGGTGCCAGTGTCAAAGCTGTCGCCGGTGCCGCAGACGCCCTGCGGTAACCGAGCAAAGGCCGGCTCAAACACCAGTTCGCCGCCCCACTGCGCCTCAAAGGGTGTGGTGCCTTGGGCAAAGCCCAGCGGTGACACATCCATGTCGCGCTGCACGAAACGATGACAACCGATCAAGCTGCCGGTGGCAAAGCGCCGGCTACCAGCGGTGCCTACGTTGAGCACCTGCCGCACGGGTGTGCCTGCCAGTCGCTGCGCGATTAGATGTCGCATCAGATGCAGTGCGGCGTTGACCTTGCCCACGCCAGTGAACAGCACCTGTGCGCCGGCTGTACGCAACAGGCCTTGCTCTTCTTCCGCCAGCGCCATGACCACCAGCACATCGCGCATCTTAGTAACGATCCACCGTCGTGTTGCCGATGCTGTAGCTGTCTGACGGGTAGGGCAGCATGGTTGCGTTCCAATCGGCCCACGCCTGCTTCATGGCGGCAAAACGCTGCGGTTCCTTTTGCGCGAAGTTGGCACGCTCATGCTCGTCATAGGCGAGGTTGAACAGTTGCTCGTGCTTGCCGAGCTTGAGGTACTTCCAGTCGCCATCGCGCAGCGCACATTGGGCGTTGGCTTTGTAGCGCCAGTACAGCTGGCGCGTCCGCACAGGCGCAGCACCAGTGATGACATCAAGCAGATTTACACCATCCGGTGGATAGGCCGGGTCGGGGGCGCCACCGGCAGCAGCCAGCAGCGTGGGCATCCAGTCCATAGAGATGTTCACCTGTTCGCTGCGGGTGCCGGGTTTGATGCGCGCGGGCCACCGCAGCAAGAACGGAACGCGGATGCCACCTTCGAGCAGTTCTGTCTTGGCACCGATGAACGGCCAAGTGTCGGAGAAGCGCTCACCGCCGTTGTCACTGGTGAAGATGACGATGGTGTTGTGCGCCATGCCTAGCTTTTGCAGGTGTGCAAGCACACGACCCACACTGGCATCCAGCGCCAGCACCATACGACGGTAGGTGTCGAGGTTGCCGCCATCGGGATGCTGCATGTTGGTCAGCTTGGACGTCAGCGCTTCGTCTTCCGGACCTTCCCAAGGCCAGTGCGGCGCGGTGTAGTGCAAGCTCATAAACAGCGGCTGCTTTGCTGTTTTGGCGGCGTCGAGTTGCTGTAGCGCGCGTGTGGTCAGCAGGTCGGTGATGTAGCCGTGATCATCCGAGGGCATCTCGCCTTCCATCAGCGGTGAGGCGCTGCCCGGGGTGCTGCCCTTAGTGTGACGAAAGTAATCGGTGCCACCGGTGTGGATGCCATAAAAGTGATCGTAGCCACTGTGCAGCGGCCCGATGCCCGGGCCTTCGCCCAGATGCCACTTGCCCACCAGCGCGGTGCGATAGCCGGCCTTGCGCATTTGTGAGGGCAGCGTCGGATGTTCGGGTGGAACATGTAGGCTGCCGTTGATGCCAATGGGCTCTTCAAGCCCGACGCGCAACCGGTATTGATAGCGACCAGTGATAAGACCGGTGCGTGTGGCCGAACACACGGACGAGTTTGAATAGGACTGGCGCAGGAACAGCCCATCGCGTCCGAGGCTGTCGATATGCGGCGTTTTGAATGCGCGCTGACCGGTAAAGCTCAGGTCTGCAAAGCCCAGGTCATCAGCCATGATCCAGAGGATGTTGGGTTTGGTCGCAGTGGCGGCTTGGGCCAAAGGCCCAAGTCCGGTGGCCAGGCCCGCTGCCGTGGCAGAGGCCAGTACATTGCGGCGCGTCCAAGTGCGGGGTGTCTGGCTCATGGGTGTTTATCCGTAGTGAAAGACTGAACGCACCGGCAAGCCGGCGATGTTTGCGGGGCGACCTTGCAGTCGCAGGTCAGCAAGAACTAACAGTGCGTGTAGATCGTATCCGGATTGTCGACACAGCTCGGCTCCGGCCATGAGTGTGCCACCGGTGGCGTATACGTCATCGACCAGCACCACGCGGCCCCGGCCCTGATGCATCTCGAGAGTGGCTGTGCCGTACTCGAGCTTGTAAGAGAGTTGGTGCACCGGCGGGGGCAGCTTGCCGGCTTTGCGGATCGGGACGAAGCCTAGTCTGCGCCGCGCTGCCAGTGCAGCGCCTAGTACAAAGCCGCGTGCATCCAGGCCTGCAACGGCATCTATCTGTTGCCATTGATCCTCGCTCAGCAGTGCATCGAGTGCATCGAGCGTCTGCGCAAAGTGATGGCGCAGCAGCGGGCTTAAATCACGGAACAGGATGCCGGTCTCGGGAAAGTCTGCGGTCTCAGTGACGGCACTTTTAAGATCGATCACGGCAACGCTCCGGCGTAATCAAACGCAGTGTTAAGACAGACACCACAGCGTGCATGGCGCAGTGGCGTGGGTGTGGCACAGGCTTGGGTCAGGTCTGCAGACATATCGAGAGTAGGATCATCATCGACCAGCATGCACGGACTGTAATGCAGCGTCTCGCCGCGTTGAATCAGCATGCGGCTGACTTGGCACGCCGTATGTGTGGCTGACTGTGGAGCTGGCCATGACACTGACGGTGGCGTTTGATCGGGCAGGCCCAAGGCCGGAAGCGCATACACCGGCACGGAGTCGGGCAGGTGGTTGCGGCGCAGCAGGTTGCGATAGCGCTGTTTGATGGCAGCAGCATCTTCGCCAGTTTCCTGCAGTCGCGTGATGCCTACAGCAAAGCCCGCGTGATGCAGCAGTTGTAGCCCTTGCACAGCCTTGCGAAACGTTTTGTAGCCGCGACCGGCATCGTGCCGTGTTTCATCTGGGTGATCGATGCTGACGCGAAACGTCAGGGCATGGGGCAGGCCGTGCAACTGCGCCAAGTGTTGCGGTCTGCGTATCAACGGTGCTGTGCCATTGGTCAGCAGCAGGCAGGGGCGCAGCTGCAGCGCGTGGCGCAGGATGCGTACGATGTCGCGGTGGATCAGCGGCTCGCCGCCGGTAAAACAAAAACGTTGCACACCAAACTGCGCAGCCGCATCAAGTTGCGCTGCTACAGCCTCAAAGGCTGGCGCTTGCAGTCGTGTGTCGGCGGGCTTGGAGCCTTCGTGGCAGAACGGGCAGCTGAGGTTGCAGGGCGTGCCGGTGTGGATCCACAGGTCGCGCAGCTGCTGCAGCAGCACGCTCACGCGTCAGCGTCCTCGCATGATGCGTGACTTGTCGCGCTGCCAGTCGCGGTCCTTTTCTGTGGACCGCTTGTCGTGCTGCTTCTTGCCCTTGCCCAGGCCCACGCTCAGCTTGGCTTTGCCACGCACCCAATACAGTTCCAACGGAATGAGTGTGTAGCCCTCGCGTTCGCTGGCACCGACCAGATGATCGAGCTCGCGTCGGTTGAGTAGCAGCTTGCGGGTGCGGATCGGGTCGGGAATGACATGCGTGGACGTGGTCGGCAGCGGCGAGATGTGCGCACCAAACAGATAGGCGTCCCCGCTGCGCATATAGACATAGGCTTCGGCGATGTTGGCGCGGCCGGCGCGCATCGATTTGACTTCCCAGCCTTGCAACTGCAAGCCCGCCTCGTAGCGCTCCTCGATGTAGTACTCGTAGCGCGCCTTGCGGTTTTCGACAACCGGTGCGGGTTTGGACTTTTCCTTGGGCTTGTTCACGGCGCTAGTGTATCTGCTGCAGAACTTGAGCGGGCTGCAAGCACCCCCCACAATGGGTCGATGAAACAGGTCAAGCGCTCGGCGCTGGTTGGCGTCACTGCACAGCGTATGTTCGAGCTGATCAACGACGTGGAGTCTTACCCGCAGTTTGTGCCGGGTTGCTCAGCTGCGCGGGTGATCTCCCGGGGCGAGGGCGAAGTGGTGGCCGCGCTGGATATCCGCAAGGGTTTGCTGCGTACCAGCTTTACGACGCGCAACACGCTGCGCGATGGCGACAGCGTGCATATGGCGCTGGTCGAGGGTCCGTTTCGCAGCCTGACCGGGGTCTGGAAGCTGTCACCAATCTGTGCGCCCGGCGGTGAGCCTTTGGGCTGCCGCGTGGAGCTGGAAGTGAACTTTGAATTGTCCGCTGCCATTCCTGGCAGCTGGCTGGGGCCGCTGTTTGAGCAGACCGTGGCCGGTCTGGTCGATGCCTTTGTGGCCCGCTCGCGCTTGCCGGCTTAGGAGCGGTTGCGCAGGCCGATGTGCGGCGCTTCGCCCTTGTCGGGGCCCTGCGTTACGTGATCGACCTTGTCGTCTTTGAAGTAGACCGTTACGCGGCGCTCATCGGCAGGGTGGTTGCGCCGGTCTTTGAGGTAATAAAAGTAATCCCAGCGGTCGTTATCGAAGCCACTGGGAATCATGGGCGTGCCAAGCAGAAAGGCCACTTGCGAGCGCGTCATGCCGGCTTCCAGCTGTGCCACCTGCGCGGCGTCCAGGTAATTGCCCTGCTGGATGGCCATGCGGTAAATGCAGCCTGAGGTTCCCAGGCCGGTGACGGCGCAGAGCAGCAAGGTGGGAAGTACGCGACGCAGTAAGTTTGGCATGAGGGTCTGCTGGGGGTTGACGTCCGGTATCATAACGCATCAAAGGTGGACGCGGAGTAGAGCACGTGGAAGGCAAAGACCTGCGCAACGCCGGACTCAAAGTGACCGTTCCGCGGCTGAAGATCCTGCAGATCCTCGAAGGCGGCGGTGCCCGTCACAAGTCGGCCGAAGACATTTACAAGGCCCTCATCCAATCGGAAGAGGACATTGGTCTGGCCACGGTCTATCGGGTGCTAACGCAGTTTGAGGCCGCTGGCCTGGTCACGCGCCATCACTTTGAAAATGGCATGGCGGTGTTTGAGCTTAGCGCCGGTGAACACCATGACCACATCGTGTGTTTGGACTGCGGGCACGTGGAAGAGTTCACCGACGACGGTATTGAGCAGCGTCAAAATGCCGTGGCCGAGCGCAGCGGCTTTGTGATTCAGGATCACTCGTTGATTTTGTATGGCCGCTGCAATCGGGTTAACTGCGCTCGCAACACCAAAGCCTAGCCGCCGCCAGCTGACTCGAGCATCTCACGGGCGTGCTCGCTGGCGCGCCGGGTAATGGCCACGCCGCCGAGCATGCGCGCCACTTCCTGCACGCGCTCGTCGCCGGTAAGGGCTGTGATGCCAGTGCGGGTTTGCTTGCCGTCTGTGTGTTTGAGCACGCGCAGGTGCTGATGGCCCTGAGCGGCCACCTGTGCCAAGTGCGTGACGCACAGCACCTGCCCGCGATCTCCCAGTGCTCGCAGTTCGCGTCCGACAATTTCTGCCACAGCACCGCCGATGCCGGTGTCGACTTCATCGAAAACCATGCTGCGCTGTTCCCCTACGGTGCAGGCAACTTGCACGGCCAGTGACAGTCGCGACAGCTCACCGCCGGAGGCCACTTTGGCCAGCGGCCGCAACGGTTGTCCCGGATTGGCTGACACCAGAAACTCGATGCTGTCGTGGCCCTGTGGGGCAGGGACGGCATCGGGCAGCGTGCTGACAGTGACCTGAAAGCGACCACCTTGCATGCCTAGGCCCGGCAGGCGTGCGCTGATGTCTGTACCAAAGCGTTTGGCAGCGGTGGCCCGAGCTTTACCTAGCTTGCCTGCTGCCAGCCGCCAAGCCTGCAATGCGGCAGCTTGCTGCTGGCGCAGCGCGGCGATGTCACCGTCCAGATGCTCGATCGCGCTGAGTTGCTGTTGCAGCGAATCGCGCAGGGCGGGCAGCTCGGCGCCGTTGATGCGGTGCTTGCGCGCCAGTTCTTCGGCGGCGGCCAGTCGTGACTCGACGGTGGCCTGACGCGCGCCGTCGAGTTCCAGTGAGTCGGCATAGCGCGACAGTTCGCGGCCGGCTTCGCTGATGCGGATGGCAGCCTCTTCAAGCAGCGGCAATAACGGCGCCAGTCGCGCATCGATGGCCGGCAGGGGCTTGAGCTTGGCCAGCGCCTGTGACAATGCCTCGTGAGCGGTAGCCTCGTCGCCCGTATAGAGCAGGTGCGCGGCGGCGGCGGCAGATTCGAGCAAGCGCCCATGTTGGCCCAGACGCTGGCTTTCGATGCCCAGTTGTTCGAACTCTCCGGGCTGTAGGTCCAGCGCCGCCAATTCGCCCTCTTGATAGCGCAGCAACTGCAGCCGTGCATCGCGATCGCGGTCCTGACCTTCGAGTGCCTGCAGGCGCGTTTGCGCGCCAGACCACTGACGGTAGGCCTCGGCGACAGCGCCGCGCTGCGCACTCAGGCGACCAAATTCGTCGAGCAGGTCGCGTTGCGCGGTGGGTCGCGCGAGCGATTGAAACTCATGCTGTCCGTGCACATCGAGCAGTTCGCCAACCGCATCGCGCAGTACCTGCAAGGTGACCGACTGGCCGTTGAGAAAGGCGCGCGAGCGGCCGTCTGCGGTGATGACGCGCCGCACCAGCAGTTCACCGTCGTGCTCGATGGCCTGATCGGTCAGCACGGCCGTCAGGGCAGCGCTGGGCTGTGCCAGATCGAAGGTGGCGCATACCTCTGCACGTTCAGCGCCGGCGCGCAGCATGTCTGCGGTGGCGCGGGCTCCGCTGGCCAGCATGAGCGCGTCTACGATGATCGACTTGCCGGCACCGGTCTCGCCGGTGAGCACAGTGAGGCCGGGCCCTAGCTCCAGTTCGACGGTGTCGACGATGGCCAGATCGCGAATGACCAGATGGGTGAGCATAGCGACGCGTTCCTAGCGCTGGTGGTCCAGACCCGCGCGGCCCCAATGCAGTTTGGCGCGCAGCAGGCGGAAGTAGTCGTAGCCGGGTGGGTGCAGCAGGGTCAATTGTTCGATGGCCGGCGTGATGAGGAGTTGCTCACCGGGCAGCAGTTCGTCGCAGATCACACCGTCGCAGGTGACCTGGGCGCGAGTGCCAGCCCGTTCGTGCAAGGTGACGGCGATGCGTGAGTGGCGCGACACCACGATGGGACGGTCGGACAGCGTGTGCGGGCAGATGGGCACCATCACCAGCACGTCCAGGTCGGGTGCGACGATGGGCCCGCCACAGGAGAGTGCATAGGCTGTTGAGCCGGTAGCGCTGGCGACCACCAAGCCGTCGCCGCCGTGGCTGTTGAGGAAGCTGCCGTCGATGCTGGTCTCGAAGTCGAGGATGCGGCCGGTGTCCCATTTGGAGAGCACCACATCGTTGAGTGCCAGCTGGCGCGGCGGCTGGCGGTTGGGCGAGAGGATGCGGGCATCGAGCAGCGGTCGTTTGTCGACGCTGCAGCGGCCTTGCAGAGCGGCATCGAGGCTGTCGAGCATGTCCTGCGGCATGACATCGGTGAGAAAGCCTAGCCGGCCGCGGTTGATGCCCAGCAGCGGGATGCCCGCCTGGGCTACCAGCCGGGCGGCATAGAGCAGCGAGCCGTCACCGCCGATGACGATGCCCAGCTGCGCCCGCTCCAGCAGCTGTGCATCGTCCACGGCCTGCACCTGATCGGCAAAGCGCTGCCAATCGGCTGAGTTTTGAACCAGCGTCACCAGTCCGCGCTGGGCCAAGGCGGGCAGCAGGGCGGCGGCGGCTTCGGCAACCCCGGAGTCTTCGAAACGGCCCAGCAGGGCGCAAGTGGTGACGGTTTGGTCCATGGGTTCTTTTTAGCACGTGCAGCAGCTGTGCCACAGCGTCGGTTACTGTGTCGTTTGGCGGCATACTGTCGCCTTGGTTGCTTGACGCGGGCAGTGGCACAGGGCAATTTTTTTGGCTGGTGCATATGGAGAGCGGACGAAGATGAGCAGCGATTCCCGAGATGACGCGCCTTTGGGTGAGCGTGCGCAGCAGTTGCTGCGGGTGCTCGTCGAAAGCTATGTGCGTGACGGGCAGCCCGTAGGTTCGCGCAGTCTGTCGCGCGATTCGGGCATGAATCTCAGCGCTGCGACCATTCGCAATGTTATGGCCGACCTGGAAGAGGGCGGCTTTGTCGCCTCGCCCCACACCTCGGCCGGCCGCATCCCCACCCCCAAGGGCTATCGGTTTTTTGTCGACACGCTACTGCGTGTGCAGCCGCTGGAGCAGGCAGCCGAGGCCGATATCCGCCGTCGATTGGGGGATGCAGAAGACTCGCGGGCACTGGTGTCGGCGGCTTCCCTGCTGCTGTCCAGCCTCACGCAGATGGCCGGGTTGGTCACGTTGCCCTCCACAGAGGCCGCTTCGGTCACGCAGATAGAGTTTGTCGCACTGTCAGAAAATCGCGTGCTGGCCATCCTGGTGTTTGACGATCGCGAGGTGCAAAACCGCATTTTGCAGCTGGACCGTCATTACTCGCCCGAAGAGCTGCGGCGTGCCGCGGTGCTGCTCAACGAACAGTTTCGTGGCCGTACGCTGGACCAGGTGCGCCAGGAAATGCTCAACGACCTGGCGGCCACGCGCGAACGCTTGAACCAAGGCATGCTCGATTCGGTGACCATGGCGCAGCAGCTGTTTCCGACCCCGACGGCAGTACAGGGCATGGAATACGTGATTGCCGGGCAGACCAACCTGATGGGTTTTTCCGAACTTTCCAGCGTCGACAAACTGCGGCGCCTGTTTGAGTCCTTCAACGAGAAGCGCGACCTGCTCAATCTGCTGGACCTGAGCATCCGTGGCCAGGGCGTCCAAATCTTCATCGGCCAGGAATCCGGCCACGAAATATTGGGCGATTGCAGCATCATCACGGCCCCCTACAGCACCGATTCGGGCGCTGTCGGGGTGCTCGGCGTCATTGGTCCGACCCGCATGGCCTACGAGCGCGTTATCCCCGTGGTAGATCTCACTGCCAAATTACTCGGCTCGGCATTGAATCCGCGCCGCTAGCCCCCACTAAGGGGCGAACTTCCGCATTCAGGAGCATCTTTATGTCGTCGACCCCGTCGGATGACAGCACCGGCGCCGCTGCGCCGCCTGCTGCAGAGCAGGCAGCCCTCGATCCCATGGCGGCCGAGATACTCCAATTGCAGGCTGCGCTGGCCGAGGCCCAGGGCCAGGCACACACCGCCCGTGACCAGGCGCTGCGCGCCGTGGCTGAACTGGACAACGTACGCAAGCGTGCCGCCCGAGAGGTCGAGCAGGCGCATCGCTTTGGCATCGAAAAGCTGGCTGTAGAGCTGCTGGCCGTCAACGACAGCCTCGAGCTGGCGCTGGCCAATGCCGGTCGCGGTGACCCGCAGAGTCTGCTGGCGGGACAGGAGGCCACGGTCAAACTACTGGCTAAGGCTTTTGAGCGCTTTGCCATCACCGGGTTAGACCCGCTGGGCGAGCCTTTCAACCCCGAGCAACATGAGGCGATGGTCATGCAGCCCTCCAACACAGCCGAGCCCAACTCGGTCTTGGCGGTGGTGCAGCGGGGCTATCTGTTGCACGGGCGCTTGCTGCGGCCGGCGCGGGTCATCGTGGCCAAACAGCCGGACTGAGGCGCTAAGGCGGCGGGCCATGCTGGCGCGCCCCTTGAATAACGCTGTATCGGCACCACAGACAACACATCTTCTTTATTTGAACTTTCGGGGATAGCACTCATGGGCAAGATCATCGGCATTGACCTGGGCACGACCAACTCCTGCGTCGCCATCATGGAAGGCGGCAAAGCCCGCGTGATTGAGAACAGCGAGGGCGACCGTACGACGCCGTCGATCGTCGCCTTTACCAAGGACGACGAAGTGGTGGTGGGTCAGTCGGCCAAGCGCCAGGCAGTCACCAATCCGCGCAACACGCTGTTTGCCGTCAAGCGCCTCATCGGCCGCAAATTCAAAGATGCGGTGGTGCAGCGCGATATCGACATGGTCCCGTACAAGATTGTGGCAGCGGATAATGGCGATGCTTGGGTCGAGGCCCAGGGTAAGAACATGGCGCCGCCGGAAGTGTCGGCACGTGTGCTGGCCAAGATGAAAAAGACCGCTGAAGATTATCTGGGCGAAGAAGTCACCGAGGCCGTCATCACGGTGCCGGCCTACTTCAATGATTCGCAGCGTCAGGCCACCAAGGATGCCGGGCGTATCGCAGGACTGAACGTCAAGCGCATCATCAACGAGCCCACTGCAGCGGCGCTGGCCTATGGCATGGACAAGGCCGGTGGTGATCGCAAGATTGCCGTGTATGACTTAGGTGGTGGCACGTTCGACGTGTCGATCATCGAAATTGCCGAGGTGGATGGCGAGCGGCAGTTCGAGGTGTTGTCGACCAATGGTGACACCTTCTTGGGTGGTGAAGACTTCGACCAGCGCATCATCAATTTCTTGGCCGACGAGTTCCTCAAGGAATCCGGCGTTGATGTGCGCAAGGATCCTTTGGCCGTGCAGCGCCTCAAAGAGGCTGGCGAGAAGGCCAAGATCGAGTTGTCTTCCAGTCAGCAGACCGATGTGAACCTGCCGTACATCACGGCCGATGCCTCGGGCCCCAAGCATCTGAGCGTCAAGCTCACGCGCGCCAAGCTCGAGTCGATCGTTGAGGATCTGGTCAAGCGCACGATGGAGCCCTGCAAGGTAGCGCTCAAGGATGCAGGCCTGTCGGCTAGCGACGTGGCCGAGGTCATTCTGGTCGGTGGTCAGACACGCATGCCGCTGGTGCAGAAGTACGTCAAAGACTTCTTCGGTCAAGAGCCGCGCCGCGATGTGAACCCGGACGAGGCCGTCGCTGTGGGCGCAGCCGTGCAGGCAGGCGTGTTGGCCGGTGAGGTCAAGGACGTGCTGTTGCTCGATGTGACGCCGTTGTCGCTGGGTATCGAGACGCTCGGCTCGGTGATGACCAAGCTGATCGAGAAGAACACCACGATCCCGACCAAGGCCTCGCAGGTGTTCTCGACCGCCGATGACAACCAGACGGCTGTGACCATTCACGTGTTGCAGGGTGAACGTGATCGCGCCGCCGACAACAAGTCGCTGGGTCGCTTTGATCTTAGCGACATCGCTGCCGCACCGCGCGGCATGCCGCAGGTCGAGGTCACCTTCGATATCGATGCCAACGGCATCCTCAATGTGTCGGCCAAGGACAAGGGCACTGGCAAAGAGCAGAAGATCGTTATTCGTGCCTCGTCGGGTCTGACCGAGGACGAGATCAAGCGCATGGTGTCCGATGCCGAGGCGCATGCCGCCGAAGACAAGAAGTTCCGCGAGCTGGTTGAGACGCGCAACAAGGCCGATGGCCTGCTGCATACCGTTGAGAAGAGCTTGGCCGAGGTCGGTGAGAAGGTGCCTGGCGAAGAGCGTTCGAAGATCGAGTCGGCTGTGTCGGATTTGCGCACAGCGCTCAAGGGCGAAGATCGCGATGCCATCGATAAGAAGGCTGAGGCGTTGGCGCAGGCTTCTGCCACACTCGCGCAGCTGGCTGCGGCTGGCCCGGGTGGTGCCGAGGGTGGCGCTGCGCAGGGCAGTGCGGCAGGTGATGCGGGTGCGTCACCGGGCAAGGACGATATCGTCGATGCCGAGTTCGAAGAAGTGAAGGACAAGGGCCCCGGCCGGTCGTAACCGGCCGACGCCCGGGACGGTGAGAAGCACGCATGGCTAAACGCGATTATTACGCCGTCCTGGAGTTGGAGCGCGGCGCGTCCGAGGCAGACATCAAGAAAGCCTATCGGCGCGCCGCACAACGCTTTCATCCGGATCGCAATCCGGATGACAAGAGCGCTGAAGACAAGTTCAAAGAGGCCAAAGAGGCCTACGAAGTACTCTCCGACGCACAGAAAAAAGCTGTCTACGATCAGTATGGACATGCGGGCCTTGAAGGCGGCCGCGGTGGTGGTGGCGGCGCTGGCATGAATCCCGGCGAGGGCTTCAGCGATATTTTCGGTGATGTGTTCGGTGACATCTTTGGGGGTGGCCGAGGCGGCGGCGGCGGCCGTTCCAATGGTGTGTTCCGCGGCGCAGATCTGCGCTATGAGCTGGAGCTGGATCTCAATCAAGCGGTGTTTGGCGCGGCAATCGAAATCGATGTGGCCAAGCTGTGTGAGTGCGAGACCTGTAAAGGTAGCGGTGCAGCCAAGGGGTCTAATCCCAGCACCTGCGATACCTGCAATGGCGCAGGTCAGGTGCGCATCACCCAGGGCTTCTTCCAGTTGCAGCAGCCGTGTCCGCGGTGCCGCGGCAGCGGCAAGATTGTTAAGAATCCCTGCGATACATGCCTGGGTCAGGGTCGTGTGCGCCGCAGCAAAAAGCTTGCTGTCAAAGTGCCTGCCGGTGTCGACACCGGCGATCGCATCCGCTTGGGTGGCGAGGGCGAGGCAGGGCGCAATGGTGGTCCTGCCGGTGATCTGTATGTCGAAGTGCGCGTGCGTGAGCACGAGATCTTTGAGCGCGAGGCCGAGCATCTGCACTGTGAGGTGCCGGTGAGTTTTGCCACTGTGGTGCTCGGGGGCACGATCATCGTGCCGACGCTCGATGGTCAGGTGGCACTCAAGATTCCCGCTGAGACGCAGTCGGGCCGCGTGTTTCGCTTGCGCGACAAGGGCGTAAAGCCTGTGCGTGGTGGCGCGCGCGGTGACCTTTTCTGCAAAGTGATGGTCGAGACACCGGTCAAACTCAATGCTGATCAGCGCGAACTGCTCAAGCGCTTTGATGCATCACTGCGCAAAGATGAGGGCGGCGAACATTCACCCCGCGAAGAAGGTTTTTTTGAGGGCGTGAAGAAGTTCTTTGCAGCAGGGACTGCCAAGTGAGCGTGGTGCGCGTTGCAATCATTGGTGCGACCGGTCGTATGGGCCAGGCCATGCTGCGCGCTATGGCAGAGTTTGCACCGTTGCAGTTGCATGCTGCGTTGACTAACGAAGGCGACCCTGGCGTGGGACAGGACGCAGGCGTACAGGCTGGTGTTGGTGCGTTGGGAATCACTGTAGGCACCGATGTAGCCGCAAGTGTTCGCGGTGCCAATGTGGTCATCGATTTCTCATCGGCCGCAGTAACACGCAGTCACATCGATGCATGTGTGGCAGCACAGGTGCCGCTGTTCATCGGTACCACGGGCTTGGATGCTGCAACGTTTGCCGCAGTCGATGCCGCAGCTGCGCGCATTCCGATACTCGTTGCGGCCAACACCAGTCTGGCTCTCAACGTGCTGCTGGCGCTGGTGCGTCGCGCTGCGGCCGCATTGCCCGACGGCTATGACATCGAAATCTTCGAGTCTCACCACAAGCACAAGGTCGATGCGCCTTCCGGCACGGCGCTGGTATTGGGCAGGGCTGCTGCGCAGGGCCGTGGCATCAGCTTGGCCGAGCCTGTGCAACTGACTGGTGCGGTCGCTGGGCCACGTCAGCCTGGCAGCATCGGGTTTTCTGTGGCACGCGGGGGCGATGTGGTCGGCGAGCACCAGGTAAGGTTCCTGGGGCCGGGCGAACAATTGCTTCTTGAACACGTGGCAACCGACCGTACCCTGTTTGCCCGCGGGGCCCTCACGGGGGCTTCCTGGCTGGCCGGCAAGCCGGCAGGGCGCTATGAAATGTCTGACGTTTTGTCAATAAAAACATAAGGTCGCGCTGCTTTTCTTGAAATTGTCAAGATCGCGTGACGAAAGCTCTGTCAAGCGCCTTTTTGAGGTGTTCACGGTCAATTTGCCGTAGACAGGACCGCCTCTCATCCTTAAACTTTTCAACTAATCCGTTACATCCCGTTACGGGTTAGTCCGCGCACAGCGGGAGGGCGTTCCACAAGAACTCCTCCCGCTTTGTGCATCCAGCACCTGGAAAGCCATGACCGACATCCGGATCAGCCGCAACATCACAGCGGGGATCAACGAGTGAGCGCACCTGCACTATTGGCATTGGCGGACGGAAGCATTTTCAGAGGCCGATCAATCGGCGTTTCGGGCAGTACCATCGGCGAGGTGGTGTTCAACACCTCCATGACCGGCTATCAGGAGATCCTCAGCGATCCCTCCTATACCCGCCAGATCGTCACCCTGACCTGTCCTCATATCGGTAACACCGGCACCACACCCGAAGACCAAGAGTCCGGCGAATTGGCTGCTGCCGGTCTGGTCATCCGCGATCTGCCTCTACTGACCAGCAACTGGCGCTCGACGCTGTCGTTGGCCGATTACCTCAAGCGTGGCAACACCGTTGCCATCGCCGACATCGACACCCGTCGTCTTACGCGCATCCTTCGCGAAAAAGGCTCGCAGGCCGGTTGCATCATGGCCGGTGAGGGCATTGATGAAGCCGCAGCGCTAGCGCAGGCACGAGCCTTCCCAGGCCTGCAGGGCATGGACTTGGCCAAGGTGGTGTCGACCATCGAAACCTATCAGTGGAACGAAGGCACGCTTTGGGCGCCGCAGCGCGCTCCGGGTGAACGCAATCTGGCGCGTCTGCATGTGGTCGCTTATGACTTTGGCATCAAGCGCAACATCCTGCGCTTGCTTGCCGATGCTGGCTGCCGCATCACCGTCGTGCCGGCCCAAACTTCTGCGGCAGATGTGCTGGCGCTCAAGCCAGACGGCGTGTTTCTGTCCAACGGTCCGGGCGACCCGGAGCCCTGTGACTATGCAATCACCGCCATCAAGCAAATCCTCGAGACCCGTCTGCCGGTGTTTGGCATCTGCCTGGGTCATCAGTTGCTGGGTCTGGCTGCCGGTGGCCGCACGCTCAAGATGAAGTTCGGTCACCACGGTGCCAATCATCCGGTGCAAGACGTCGAGAACGGTCGTGTGTATATCACCAGCCAGAATCACGGCTTTGCCGTTGATCCCGAATCGTTGCCGGCCAACGTCAAGGTCACCCATGTGTCGCTGTTCGACGGTTCGCTGCAAGGCATCCGCCTGCTCGACCGGCCCGCGTTCAGCTTCCAGGGTCACCCAGAGGCCAGCCCCGGTCCCCATGATCTGCTGCCGCTGTTCGAGCGTTTCATCAACGCCATGACCAGTCGTCAGCACGAGAAGGCGAGCGCTGCCGCCGCCACCCGCGCACCGGACGCCTGAACCATGCCACGTCGTACAGACATCAAGAGCATCCTCATCATCGGCGCCGGCCCGATCGTTATCGGTCAGGCCTGCGAGTTTGATTACTCTGGCGCCCAAGCCTGTAAGGCGCTGCGCGAGGAGGGTTACCGGGTCATCCTGGTCAACTCTAATCCCGCCACCATCATGACCGACCCCGAGATGGCCGATGCCATCTACATCGAGCCGGTCAACTGGCGCACCGTCGCCAGCATCATCCAAAAAGAACGCCCCGATGCACTGCTGCCCACCATGGGTGGTCAGACCGCGCTCAACACGGCACTGGACCTGGTGCGAGAGGGTGTGCTTGAACGCTATGGCGTGGAACTCATCGCTGCGTCGCGTGAAGCCATCGACATGGCCGAGGATCGCGAGAAGTTCCGCCATGCCATGACCGATATCGGCTTGGAAACTCCGCGCGCCTTCATCGCGCACACCATGGAAGAGGCCAACGCGGGGCAACTGCAACTGGGCTACCCGGTGGTCATCCGCCCGTCGTTCACCATGGGTGGCAGCGGCGGTGGCATTGCCTATAACCGTGAAGAGTTCGAAACCATCGTTGCGCGTGGTCTTGATGCGTCACCGACTACCGAAGTGCTGCTCGAAGAGTCAGTGCTGGGTTGGAAGGAGTTCGAGATGGAGGTCGTACGCGACCGTCTCGACAATTGCATCATCGTCTGCTCGATCGAGAATCTCGATCCGATGGGCGTGCACACCGGCGATTCCATCACTGTCGCTCCGGCGTTGACGCTGACCGATAAGGAATACCAGCGCATGCGCGATGCCTCTATCGCAGTGCTGCGCAAGATCGGCATTGAGACTGGCGGCTCCAACGTGCAGTTCGCTGTCAATCCTGCTGATGGTCGTTTGCTGGTCATCGAGATGAACCCGCGTGTGTCGCGCTCGTCTGCGCTGGCCTCTAAGGCGACGGGCTTTCCCATCGCCAAGATCGCCGCAAAGCTTGCGGTGGGCTATACGCTGGATGAGCTGCGCAACGACATCACAGGCGGTCGCACACCGGCTTCGTTTGAGCCGTCGATCGACTACATCGTGACCAAGGTGCCGCGCTTCACCTTCGAGAAGTTCCCAGGCGCCAACACGCGCCTCACAACGCAAATGAAATCGGTTGGTGAGGTGATGGCTATCGGCCGCACCTTCCAGGAATCGCTGCAGAAAGCCTTGCGCGGGCTTGAGACCGGGCTCGATGGCCTTTCGCCCATCATGACGTTGCCGCTCGACGATGACGCTGCGGCACAGCTGGCTTACGAGCTGCGTTCTGCCGGTCCTAATCGCCTGCAATATGTGGGCGATGCGTTTCGTGCCGGCTGGACTGCTGAACGCATCCACGAACTCAGCCGCATCGATCCTTGGTTCCTTGCACAGATCGGCGACCTCATCGCTGAAGAGTCTGCGGTGGCCGAGCAGGGCAGTGCAGCGCTGGATGCAGCACGCATGCGCAGTCTTAAGCGCAAGGGCTTCTCCGATAGCCGGTTGGCGCGTCTGACCGGTGTGCAAGAACAGGCGCTGCGCGAGTTGCGCCATTCGCAGGGCGTGCGTCCGGTTTATAAGCGTGTCGACACCTGCGCTGCAGAGTTCGCCACGTCTACCGCTTATCTGTACAGCACCTACGAAGAAGAGTGCGAGGCTGCGCCAACGTCGCGTCGCAAGATCATGATCTTGGGCGGTGGACCCAATCGCATTGGCCAGGGCATCGAGTTCGACTACTGCTGTGTGCATGCCTCGCTGGCACTGCGTGCCGATGGCTTTGAAACCATCATGGTCAACTGCAACCCCGAGACAGTCTCTACCGACTTCGACACCTCAGACCGGCTGTACTTTGAGCCCCTGACTCTCGAAGACGTGCTCGAGATCGTGGCCCTGGAAAAGCCTGAAGGCGTCATCGTGCAATACGGGGGTCAAACCCCGCTCAAGTTGTGCCGTGCGCTCGAGCTCGCTGGTACGCCGATCATCGGTACCAGCCCAGACGCTATCGACATTGCCGAAGATCGCGAGCGTTTCTCTGCATTGGTCACCAAGCTGGGACTCAAACAGCCTGCCAATGCCACGGCCCGTACCGAAGATCAGGCCCTGGCCTTGGCGCGCGAGGTCGGCTTCCCGCTGGTGGTGCGCCCGTCCTATGTTTTGGGCGGCCGTGCGATGGAAGTCGTGTTCGCCGAAGAGGACCTGCGCGCGTATATGACCGACGCGGTCAAGGTCAGCAACGACAGTCCGGTGCTGCTGGATCGCTTCCTCGATCAAGCCACTGAAGTGGATGTGGATGCGCTGTGTGACGGCACTGATGTGCTGATCGGCGGCATCATGGAGCACGTCGAACAGGCGGGTGTGCATTCGGGTGACTCCAGTTGTTCGCTGCCGCCCAACAGCTTGTCGCCGCAGATTCAGGATGAGCTGCGCAAGCAGACGCGCCAACTGGCGCTGGCGCTCAATGTCATCGGCCTGATGAACATCCAGTTCGCCATTCAAGGCGGCGTGGTTTATGTGCTGGAGGTCAATCCGCGCGCATCGCGTACTGCGCCGTTTGTCAGCAAGGCCACCGGTCGTCCCATCGCCAAGATCGGCGCGCAGCTGATGACCGGCCGCACCCTCAAAGAGCTCGGTGCTACCGAAGAGCGCATCCCGAAGTTCTTCTCGGTAAAAGAAGCCGTGTTCCCCTTCGTCAAATTCCCCGAGGCCGATCCGATCCTCGGTCCCGAGATGAAGTCCACGGGCGAGGTCATGGGGACTGGCCGCACCTTCGGCGAGGCCTATGCCAAGTCACAGGCAGCCTCCAGCGTGATTCTGCCGCGTACCGGTCTGGCACTGCTAAGCGTGCGTGAGGGCGACAAGCCCGGTGCCGTTGTGCTGGCACGTACACTCATCGAGTTGGGCTTCGATATTGTTGCCACCGAGGGTACGGCGCGGGTTATTGCCGCAGCTGGATTGCCGGTGCGTCGCGCCAACAAGGTCAGCGAAGGCCGGCCGCACATTGTCGACATGATCAAGAACGATGAGATCGCCTTGATCGTCAATACCACCGAGGGCAAGCAGGCCACGCGCGAATCCAAGTCGATCCGCAAAGAGGCAGTGCATCGCCGCATCACCTACTACACGACGCTTGCAGCGGGCCTTGCCAGCTGCGAGGCGCTGCGTCATGTCGATGATGTCGACGTGAACCGGCTCCAGGACTTGCACCAGGAGATTCACTAGATGAAGCGCGTGCCCATCACATTGCGTGGCGCTGAGTCGCTGCGCATCGAGTTGCGCAAACTCAAGAGCGAAGACCGGCCCAACGTCATCAAGGCCATTGCCGAGGCGCGCGCCCACGGCGATTTGTCTGAGAACGCCGAGTACCACGCGGCTCGTGAGCAGCAGGGGTTCATCGAAGGGCGTATTCAGGAGATCGAGTCCAAGCTCGGCAGCGCTGAGATCATCGATGTGACGTCCATGCCGGCTACGGGCAAAGTCATCTTTGGTTGCACGGTGGATCTGGAAGACGAAGACACTGGCGCCAAGGTCACCTACCAGATCGTTGGCGAAGACGAAGCCGACATCCGCGCTTCGCGTATCTCGTTTGGTTCGCCCATTGCCCGTGCCCTGATCGGCAAGGAAGAGGGCGATGTGGTTGAAGTGGCCGCCCCGGGCGGTACGCGCAGTTATGAGATTGTGGCGGTCCGCTATATTTGAGGCGTTAGAGGCTGAGGCATTACAAGTCTAGCGTGGCGCTGCTGGCGTCCACACGCAGATAGATCATCAACTGCTCCAGCAACTTGTGCAGTTCGGGAGCGGCCTGAGCCAGTCCCCACACCAGCAGCGCTGCAGTAGCCAGCCAGATCACGCTGCTCCACATGTCTGCCCAACCAAAGCGTGAGCCGCCGTTGGCGTAATACAGCGCCATGCGATGCCCTGCACCCACAGGCAATGCGATTACCGCATAGGCAAGCAATAACACCAGGGCTTGAACCCATATGGGCATGTGCACTATCGGCACGCCCCAACTTTGCAGGTTGACGCCTGCGACGACCAATGCCAGCGACAGTGCCACGGCCACAAACAATGTGGCCGAGACGACAGCAAAGAACGGCAATAGCACTGCCCCTACCAAGCGTGCGGCGGTGGAGGGTGGTGGCATTGCGTCGGTCATGCGCTGGCCAAACTGATTCTTCCAGCGGTTGCCTGATTGTTTGTATGCCCACTTGGACTCGCCTAACCGGCTGCGATAGCGGGTATAGCTGTGCCGGGCGCTGGCGTAATGCTCTCGGGCACTGTCGATCAGATCCTGTGCATTAAACGGTGTGCCGTGGGCTTGAGCGCGTTCGGCGGGGGTCTCTGCCTTGGGCACGATGAACAGCGCTGCGACATACACCAGCAGCCACACGCCCGTGAACAGCGTCATCAGTACCCACAGTACACGCACCCACACCACGTCGATACCGAAGTAGGCAGCAAGGCCGGTGCATACACCGCCGAGCAACTTGCCCTCAGCGAGGCGATAGAGACGCCGTGGCTGCTGGCGTGGGCCAGTGGCGGTAGTAAAGCCTTGCTCGGGTGTGTCTGTAGAGGGATTGCCTTGGGGCCCAGTTGCCTCCTCATCGCTACCGGCTACAGGGCCCATCTCGCGCAGGATCTGGCTCACTTCTGCTGCGGTGATCACATTCTTGTGGGCGCCCAGAAAGCTGTCGCACTTGTCAGCGATAGCCTGTTCCAGATCGGCCAGGATTTCCTGCCGGTCCGGATAGTCGGCCAAGCGTCGCTCGGCAGTGGCCATGTAGTCGCGCAGCGCCGCATAGCCCTCGTCCTCGACCTGGTAAGCGTTGTTGTTCAGATTGATTGTGATGACTTGGCGCATGTCAGTGTCCCAGCGTACGGATCGTGTGGTTGAGCGTGTCCCAGTAGCCTTGCAGTTCGGCCAGCGCTGCCTGTCCATTGGCGGTGAGCTTGTAGTACTTGCGGGGTGGGCCGCTGCCGGACTCCTGCCACTCGTAATCCACCAGATCTTCGCGACGCATCTTGCTCAGCAGCGGGTAGAGGGTGCCTTCCTGGGTAGCGAACTCGGTGCTCGACAGTCGCTTGAGCATGTCGGCCACATACAGCCGCTCGGTATCGATGATCCGCAGGATCACAAACTCCAGCAGGCCTTTGCGTATGGGGGCGAGTTTTTCGGTGATGGTCATTGTCGCGTTAAAAGCTACCTTGTGAATACAAGGTAGCTATGCGCGCGAAGGAAGTCAACCGGGCAGCAGGCTAAAATACCTGCTTCAGTATTTAAATATTAAAAATCAGTAAGTTAAAAAGAATACTTCACGCCGAATCTGAAGGTTCGAGGTTCCTCAGAGCGACTCACGCG
Organism: Pseudomonadota bacterium; assembly: GCA_947449495.1. GTDB lineage: Bacteria > Pseudomonadota > Gammaproteobacteria > Steroidobacterales > Steroidobacteraceae > ZC4RG30. The sequence goes on along the minus strand of CANFSB010000004.1, from coordinate 20,747 downwards.
ACCTTCGACAGGGGCCTTATCGAGGCCGGCAACCTGCGTTTCATACCAATAGACCATGTCTTTGCCGTCGCTGTTGAAGACGTTGAGCAACTCGGCATAGACCGTAAGGTGGGAGTGCGTCCAAGCGGTGCGCAGGTTCAGCATGTCTTCGGCAGCGGTGCGTTGGCTGTTGTCCTCGAGTAGCGGATAGGGGCCCAGGTGGCGCAGACGCATACCGATTTCCCACGGACCTTTGATGATGGAGGCCCCGAGGCTGCCAGCGTTTTCGAAGGCGCCGGTGATGTGGTCTTCGGGCGACGCGACGGCGTAGCGGGCATTGGAGACCGTCCATACGCCATCGATCGCCAGCCATTCGACTGGTCGCCAAAAGCCCACCAGCTCGTAGCCGTGACGCTTGCTCGCCGGACCGGGTTCGACTGAGTTGGAGTCGCCCACAAAGTGCAGTTCGCTGCCCACATCCAGCCACCAATAGGCGCCAGTCAGCGTGAAGCCGCCATGCTGGAAGCGCGCACCGAGCTCTTTGCCGGTACCGACTATCAGCCCCGGGATGGGCGGGTCGGTGGCCGTGATGCCGCGTGAGTCGTTGCTGTGAAAACCGCGGCCCCAGTTGGCATACAGCTCGACCTGTGGGAGCAAGGTCCACGCTGCGCCCAGCTTGGGAGAGGCCAGTTGTGCGGTGGCGCTGCCATCCAAAAAGGCCGGGTCTTTGGCGGTTGTCGCGAAGCGGTAGCTGTCACCGCGTAGACCGGCAGTCAGGCGCAGGCTTGAGGTAGGCAGCCAGGTCAGTTCTCCATAGGCGGCGAGGGAGGCTTCGTTGGCCTCGTGGGTACTGACGTAATTGATGAACCGACGTCTGTCGGTGTGGTCTACCTGCAGGCGGCTGATCTGGTCAAAACGGCCCTCGATTCCGGCGCTCCAAGTCAGCGCCTCACCAAGACTGCCATGACGCTCAAACCGCCCGCCTTCGGTGAAGCGGCGGTCAGACTGGTGGATCTGGTAGTCATAGGTAGGGTTGGAATACATGTTCCAGTCATAGAACTGGCTGTAGACCATGGCCTTCCAGTTGTCGCCCAGTAAGCGCGCAGTGGCGATGTACCGGGCGGTCTGGCCGGTGGCACTGGGATCTAGAGTGCAAAACGCGTTAGCACACACTGCCGTACCGATGGCGCGCTCGGGCACTTGTTCGGTGGGATTCCAAGTCGCTGAGTAAGCCGACAGGCTCAGATGCAATTGGCCCACTGCGGTTGGCTGCGAGTACTTGCCGAAACCTGAATAGTGGTTGAGGTGTTCAGGTTGCTGCCAAGGGCCGTCATAGCCCTTCCATTGGCCGATCAGCAGCAGTTCGCCACTGCCCAAACTTTGGCTGTTGCCGGCAGCCACGCGCTTCCAACCATATTGGCCGCTTTCAAGTGCCACAAAGGGAGCCGGGAACTGATCCAGCGTGCGCATCAGGGCAGCCCCTGCCAAGGCGAAGTCGCCCAGATCTGCCCGGTACGGGCCCTTGCGATAGTCGATGCGGTCGATCACCTCGGGGATGATGCCGTTGACGTCCAGGTAGCCCTGACCATGGCCATGGCTGCTGAGGTTCAACGGGACATCATCCAGCAGGGTGGTGAAGTCCGTGCCGTGATCCAAGTTAAAACCGCGCAGAAAATATTGGTTGGCTTTGCCGCTGCCCGAGTGCTGGGCTGCAATAAGGCCCGGCACCACTTCCAGCAGCTCCGCTACGCGTAGTAGCGGCCGAACGGTGAGGTCAGCACCACCGACCGTGCCCTCGCTGGCGGCTGTGGCGATCCCGATCAGCCGCTCCGCCCGGCCGAAGACCAGCACTTCTTGCAACTCAGCGTCTGCGGCAGGCGGTGCGACGTCTGGCGCGGCCAGCGCAACGGCCGGCCCGACGGCCAGCAAGGCCAAGGCGACCGCGCGGCCGATCGGTGAGGCAAACGTGGGGGCAGGCAGGCGGGACAGGATCATCGGCTTCTCCAGAGGGTCTGGAGTGATCAGACACTGCCCCACGCAGTGCGTCACGGACTCAACGGTTAGTAACCGTTAACGCCGACGTTAACGGTCTCGTGAGCCCTGATTGGGTGGTTTAACCGTTAATTCCCAGCCGGGAGGACGATACGGGCCATTTCCGGACGAGGCCGGTACAACGTGGCGATATGGCCGATGCGGCTGACCAGTACCGCGTCACAGCGTTTGGCCAAGTCTGCCAAGGCCAGATCGCGTTCCTCGCGAGGTAAACCAGGTAGGCGGACCTTGATGAGTTCGTGGTCGTGCAGGGCCCGTTGTGTCTCGGCGAGGACGCCCTCACTGACACCGGCATTGCCGATCAGGATGATGGGCTTGAGGGCGTGGGCCAGACCGCGCAGGTGCCGGCGCTGTTTTTCGGTAAGCTTCATGTCCTCATTCTACTGTTTCCGGCCCGTTTCGCCGAGGATTTGCCAGACCATGACCAAACGCAGCGCCAGCAGCCATGCTTGGCTGAAGGAGCATTTTACCGACCCCTACGTGCAGCGGGCCAAGGCCGAGGGCTGGCGGTCGAGGGCGGCGTTCAAGCTGCAGGAGATGGATCGCAAGGCCAAGCTGCTGCGTCAGGGGCAGGTGATTTTGGATCTGGGCGCGGCCCCGGGCGGATGGAGCCAGTTCGCCCGGCGCCAAGTGGGCAAGCACGGGCGCGTGGTGGCCATGGACATCCTGCCGATGGATGCGATCAAAGACGTCGAGTTCCTGCAGGGGGATTTTCGCGAGGACTCGGTCATGGAGGCGCTGGTCACCTCGGTGGGCGAGCGTGGCGTGGACCTGCTGTTGTCCGATATGTCGCCCAATCTCTCTGGTGTGGATGCAATCGACCAGCCCAGCTCGCTTTATTTGGTCGAATTGGCGCTGGATATGGCGGACCGGGTCTTGAAGCCGGGCGGCACCACCCTCATCAAAACTTTTCAGGGCTACGGTTTCCAGGAAATGGTTATTGCCACGCGCAAGAAGTACGCGCAGGTCAAAACCCTCAAGCCCAACGCATCGCGGGCGCGTAGTCCTGAGCTGTACTTGCTGGCGACCGGGTTCCGGATGGTGTAGCGTCCTTAAATATATGCCTGACCAGGCGAGGTCGACCCCTTGAACGATTTGACCAAGAACATTCTGATCTGGATCGCCATCGTGTTTGCACTGCTGGCGGTCTTCAGCCGCTACATGCCAGGTAGTGCTGAAGTGCAGGAGGTGCGTTACTCGACCTTCCTAGACGACGTGCGCACCGGCCGCGTTGAGTCGGTGGTGCTGCAGGGTGATCAGCTCATTGGCACGCGCAAGGACAAGAGTCAGTTCCGCGCTTACAACCCCGAGACAGATTACTCGGCGCTCATCGGCACCTTGACCACTGCAAAGGTGGGGATCGAGGGTCGTCCGCCCAAGCAGCCCAACTTCATCGGGCAGCTGGTGTTGCAGTTGGCGCCTGCGCTGCTGCTGATCGTGGTGTTCATTTACATGCTGCGGCAAATGCAAGGCTCGGCCGGTGGCCGTGGCGCCATGTCGTTTGGCAAGAGTAAGGCGCGTCTATTGGGTGAGGATCAGGTCAACGTCACCTTCGCCGATGTGGCGGGTGTCGATGAGGCCAAGCAAGAGGTCGGCGAAATCGTCGACTTCCTCAAGGATCCGGGCAAGTTCCAGAAGCTCGGCGGCAAGATTCCCAAGGGCGTGCTGATGGTCGGTTCGCCGGGTACCGGTAAGACGCTGTTGGCGCGCGCCATCGCCGGCGAAGCCAAGGTGCCGTTCTTCACTATTTCCGGTTCCGACTTCGTTGAAATGTTCGTCGGCGTGGGCGCATCGCGCGTGCGTGACATGTTCGAGCAGGCCAAAAAGCATGCCCCCTGCATCATCTTCATCGATGAAATTGATGCCGTCGGCCGCCATCGCGGTGCGGGCTTGGGTGGTGGTCACGACGAACGTGAGCAGACCCTCAACCAGTTACTCGTCGAGATGGACGGCTTTGAAGGTAACGAGGGCATCATTGTCATCGCTGCCACCAACCGACCTGACGTGTTGGATCCGGCGCTGCTGCGTCCTGGTCGCTTTGACCGTCAGGTGGTGGTGCCGCTGCCCGATGTGCGCGGTCGCGAGCAGATCCTGCGTGTGCACATGCGCAAGTTGCCCTTGGCCGATGACGTCAAGCCGGCGCTCATTGCCCGCGGCACGCCCGGTTTCTCGGGTGCTGACTTGGCCAACTTGGTCAATGAGGCCGCGTTGTTTTCTGCCCGCGCCAATCAGCGTTTGGTCGACATGCTGCAGTTCGAGCGTGCCAAAGACAAAATCATGATGGGCGCCGAGCGCCGCTCGATGGTCATGAGCGACGAAGAGAAGCGCATGACGGCCTATCACGAGGCCGGTCACGCCATCGTCGGCCTGACTGTTCCTGAGCATGATCCTGTGTACAAGGTCACCATCATCCCGCGTGGCCGTGCGTTGGGCGTGACGCAGTTCCTGCCCGAGGCAGATCGCTATTCGATGAGCAAGCGCCGCATCCAAAGCGCCATTGCCACGCTGTTTGGCGGCCGTATCGCCGAAGAGCTCATCTTTGGCAACGATGCGGTCACCACCGGGGCATCCAACGACATCGAGCGTGCCACCGAGTTGGCTCGCAACATGGTCACGCGTTGGGGCCTGTCTGATCGTTTGGGCCCGCTCAGCTACTCGGAGGAGGCTGGCGAAGTATTCCTGGGCCGCAGCGTCACCCAGCACAAGCAGGTGTCAGACGTTACAGCCCATGTTATCGATGAGGAAGTGCGGTCGGTCATCGAGACCAACTACAGCCGTGCCAAAGAAATCCTCACCGAGAAGATCGACATCCTGCATGCGATGGCCGATGCGCTGGTGCGCTTCGAGACCATCGATGCCGATCAGCTCAAGCAGATTATGGACGGTCAGCCGCCCACCCCGCCCGCAGGGTGGGACAGCGGCGTGGATGGCAAGCCACCGACCGGTGGTGCCCCTGCTGAAGGCCGCCCGGCCTTTGGCTCGCCGGCCAGCCAGCACTGACAGTCGGGCGCTGCCCTCGCAGCGCCCTTATCGGCTGCATCCCCATGAAGCTTCAATGTGGCGGCAGGCTTCTTGACCTGACCCGTCCGGTGGTCATGGGCGTGCTCAACGTCACGCCCAATTCTTTCTCCGATGGCGGCCGTTTTATAGGGCGCGACGCGGCTTTGGCACAGGCCGATGTGATGGTGGGCGAGGGTGCAGCCATCATTGATGTGGGCGGCGAATCGACTCGCCCCGGCGCTGAGTCGGTGCCTTTGCAGCAGGAGCTCGATCGCGTCATTCCCATCATCGAAGCGCTCGCCGGCCGCATCGATGTGGTGGTGTCGATCGATACGCTGAAACCCGACGTGATGCGCGCCGCAGAGGCTGCTGGCGCCGGCCTAATTAACGACGTGATGGCTTTGCGGGGGGCTGGCTCACTGGCCGCTGCGGCGGCGGGTAGGGCTGCAGTCTGCTTGATGCATATGCAGGGGGAGCCGCGCACCATGCAGGCTGCACCGCACTACGTAGATGTCGTGACCGAAGTCGATGCCTTTCTGCGTGAGCGGGTGCAGGCTTGCATTGATGCGGGCATCGACCGGTCGCGCTTGTGTGTCGATCCGGGCTTTGGCTTTGGTAAGACGCTGGACCACAATTTGGCCTTACTGGCAGCACTACAGCGCTTGTGTGTCGATGGCGTGCCGTTACTGGCCGGGCTGTCGCGCAAGTCGATGTTGGGTACGCTGACCGGCCGGCCTGTGGAGCAGCGCGTTCATGCCAGTGTTGCTGCGGCAACGGCTGCAGTACTCGGTGGTGCGCGCATTGTGCGCGCGCATGATGTGGCGGCCACGCGCGATGCGCTGCGGGTTGCCGAGGCTATCGTGGCAGCGCGCCAGAGTGCGCTGCCTGCGCAGGAGAGTTGACGATGGCAAGACGCTATTTTGGTACCGATGGTGTGCGCGGCCGCGTGGGCGATCCACCTCTGACTGTGGACTTCGCCTTGCGACTGGCCAGTGCCGCTGCGCGCGTGCTGGCACCGGAGGGCGGCACGGTGTTCATCGGCAAAGACACACGTTTGTCGGGCTATTTGTTTGAGTCTGCTCTTGAGGCGGGCTTTGTCGCGGCAGGCGTGGACGTACAACTGCTCGGGCCACTGCCTACGCCTGGCATCGCTTACCTGACGACACGGGTGCCAGACAGCTTCGGTGTCGTGATCAGCGCCTCGCACAATCGTTACGAAGACAATGGCATCAAGTTCTTCGATTCCAGCGGCGGCAAGCTGTCGGATGAACTCGAAGAGCGCATTGAGGAAGAAGTGGATCAGCCGGTTATTACGCGCCAGTCCAACTTTCTCGGCCGCGCACGTCGTGCAGATGCGCTGCGCGAGGATTACCAGCGTTTCTGTGCTGCCAGCGTGCCAGGTGGCCTGGACCTGCGGGGCATGAAAGTTGTCATCGATTGCGCCAACGGCGCAGGGTACAAAGTTGGGCCGCGCTTGCTGGCGTCGTTGGGTGCAGAGGTCATTCCCATCGGCTGCTCACCCAACGGCCGCAACATCAACGATGGCTGCGGCTCGACGTCGCCCGGATTTTTGCAGCTGACTGTGCCGGGTGTTGGCGCAGCGGTCGGCATCGCACTGGACGGTGATGGCGATCGTTTGGTGATGGTCGATCACCTTGGGCGTGTCGTCGATGGTGATCAGTTGTTGTATCTCATCGCCTGTGATCGCCAGGACAGCGGCACGCTCGGCGGTCCGGTGATTGGCACGCTGATGAGCAACTACGGGCTGGAGATGGCCTTGAAGGCCCGCGGCATCGGCTTTCACCGTGCCCAGGTCGGCGATCGGTATGTGCTGGGACTGCTCAAAGAGACCGGTGGTGTTATCGGTGGCGAGACATCAGGTCACATCCTCTGCCTGGATCGCACCACGACCGGCGATGCATTGATCGCAGCGCTGCAGGTGCTGGCCATCATGGTGCGCACCGGGCGTACCTTGGCCGAACTGACCGCCGGCATGTCGCGCTTGCCCCAGGTGCTCATCAATGTGCGCGTCGCGCAGCGCTTTGACGCCGCGGCGGTACCAGAGGTGGCGGCGGTGGTCGCCGCCGTTGAGCAGGAGTTGGCCGGGCAGGGTCGGGTGGTGCTGCGAGCATCGGGTACCGAGCCTTTAATACGCGTCATGGTCGAGGCCCTGGACGATGACCAGGCGCAGCAGTGCGCGCAGCGCATTGCCCAAGCGGTCAAGTCGGCAACCCCACCAGCTGCCGGTTGATTGCACCATTGGGGGCGCGCCGCTATCATCGCGCGCCTTCTACCCCGACCCGCTCTCTGGAGCTGTGGCATGCGTCGTCAGATTGTTGCCGGAAACTGGAAAATGCACGGGTCGCGTGCAGAGGCCACCCAACTGGTCGACAGCATCGTGGCCGGTTTCAACGGCGGTAGCGGTGTCGATTGCGTCGTTTGTCCGCCCTTCGTGTATCTGCACGAGGTGTCGCGCCAGTTGCGTGGCACGGCCGTGCAGTTGGGCGCACAGGATGTCTGCGCCGAAGCGCAAGGCGCCTTCACTGGCGAAGTCTCTGCGGCCATGCTCAAAGATGTGGGCTGTCAGTACGTGCTGGTCGGCCACAGTGAACGCCGCGCCCTGTATGGCGAAAGCGATGCGGCGGTGGCGCGTAAGTTCGCTGCCGCGCTGGCGCGGGGCTTAACCCCCATTTTGTGTGTGGGCGAATTGCTGGCCGAGCGCGAGTCCGGCCGCACTTTCGAAATCATCGGCAGGCAGCTTGATGCGGTACTGGCAGTGTCCGATGTCAGTACTTTGGCACGCGCGGTTATTGCTTATGAGCCAGTTTGGGCGATTGGAACCGGTCTGACCGCATCGCCCGAACAGGCCCAAGATGTTCATGCATTCGTTCGTGGGCGAATTGCCGCGCGCGATGCTACTATCGCCGCCGCTGTGCCCTTGCTGTACGGCGGAAGCGTCAAGGCCGGCAACGCAGCAGAGCTGTTTGCCAAACCTGATGTGGATGGTGGCCTGATCGGCGGTGGGTCGCTCAAGGCCGAAGAGTTCCTGGCGATCTGCGCTGCAGTACCCGCCCGGAAAAGTTAATAGGACATAAGGCTGCGTTACAACATGCTGCATTCCGCCCTCATGGTCGTACACGTGCTCTCTGCCGTGCTCATCATTGCGCTGGTGCTCATTCAGCGTGGCAAGGGTGCCGACGCGGGTGCGGGCTTTGGTTCAGGTGCGTCCGGCACGGTGTTCGGTGCGCGTGGTGCTGGCACAGCGTTGTCGCGTGCTACAGCCGTCCTTGCTGCCGTGTTTATGATTACTAGTCTTTCCCTTGCCTATACGGGCAAGCCTTCAGGATCCGCTAAGTCGTCGATCCTCGATCAGCTCTCCAGCCAGCAGCAGGAAGGTGTCACGGCACCGGCTGGTGAGGCACCGGTGGCGCCACAAGCGCCTGCGGCGCCGCCTGCACAGTAAGCGAACGTTAACGGATCCAATTATTGCCGACGTGGTGGAACTGGTAGACACACTAGCTTGAGGTGCTAGCGCCGCGAGGTGTGACGGTTCGAATCCGTCCGTCGGCACCACCGATCCGTTGAATGCTTTGCTACACTGAACGTAGTTGTACTAAGGGAGTTGCGCTCATCGTGTCACGGTGAGCGTTGGCCCCTTCTGATGTGGATGAGCATGCTCGCCAATTATTTGCCGGTCTTGATGTTTCTCGGGGTTTCCACCGCACTGGCTACAGTGCTCATGGTCCTCGGGTTCTTCCTCGGACACCTCGGTGTTCGACAACATGCTGACGGTCAGAAGCTCTCGCCCTACGAGTGCGGCTTCGAAGCCTTCGAGGACATGCGCGCACGATTCGATGTGCGTTACTACCTCGTCGCTATCCTCTTCATCGTGTTCGATCTCGAAATAGCCTTTCTGTTTCCCTGGGCCGTGTCGCTTGCGCACATCGGCACCTTTGGCCTGGTGGCCATGTCCGTGTTTCTGGGCATTCTGGTCGTCGGGTTCATTTACGAGTGGAAGAAAGGGGCGCTCGAGTGGGATTAGAAGACGTCGAACTGCCGCCCGATGATCCGGCGGCTTTTGCTGCCCGCGGTTTTGTCACAACCCAGCTAGACAGCTTGGTCAGCTGGGCCCGCACTGGCTCACTGTGGCCCATGACCTTTGGTCTGGCCTGCTGCGCCGTCGAAATGATGCATGCCGGCGCCTCGCGCTACGACCTCGATCGCTTCGGCATCGTGTTTCGTCCCAGCCCGCGCCAGTCCGACGTCATGATTGTGGCCGGCACGCTGGTCAACAAAATGGCCCCGGCACTGCGTAAGGTCTATGACCAGATGCCCGAGCCGCGCTGGGTCATCTCGATGGGTTCCTGCGCCAACGGCGGCGGCTATTACCACTACAGCTATGCGGTGGTGCGCGGTTGCGATCGTATTGTGCCAGTGGATGTCTATGTGCCGGGTTGTCCGCCCACGGCCGAGGCCTTGCTCTACGGCATCATCCAATTACAAAAGAAAATCCGGCGCACCTCGGTGATCAGTCCATGAGCGCGCGCATCGAGGCGCTAGCCTCTGTCATTCAGGCGCGTTTGGGTGAGTCGGCCGTGCGGCGCGCTGCTGTGCCGGGCGACCTGTCCTTCGATTTGCCAGCAGAGGGCATGTTGCCGGCGCTCACGCTGCTGCGTGATGACCCCGAATTGCGTTTCGAAATGCTCATCGACATTGCCGGTGTTGATTACCTGGACTACGGTCGCACCGAGTGGCGTACCACCGACTCTGCCAACAGTGGTTTCGGTCGCGGAGTCAATGCGTCTGGGCAAGGCGGCTCACACGACGGACCGCGGTTTGCTGCGGTCTATCAGCTCATGTCGGTGTCGCGTAACGAGCGCCTGACGGTGCGCGTGTTTTGCACCGACAGTGAAGAGCCCTCGCTGCCGTCGGTTGTCGACATCTGGGCCTGTGCCAATTGGTTTGAGCGCGAGGCCTTTGATCTATTCGGCATCGTGTTTCACGGTCACCCTGATCTGCGCCGCATTCTCACGGACTACGGCTTCATCGGGCATCCGTTCCGCAAAGATTTTCCGCTCATCGGCAACGTCGAGGTCCGTTACGACGAGACCGTGGGTCGCGTTGTCTACGAGCCGGTTCAACTGGTCGAGCGCATATTGGTGCCGCGCGTGATCCGCGACGACAACCGCTACGACGCTGCGCTCAAGGACAGCTGACGCATGGCTGAAATACGCAATTTCACGCTCAACTTCGGTCCGCAGCATCCGGCCGCGCACGGTGTGCTGCGTCTGGTGCTCGAGATGGACGGTGAGACCATCCAGAAAGCCGACCCGCACATCGGCCTGCTGCACCGCGGCACTGAAAAGCTGGCCGAGTCCAAGCCGTTCAACCAATCGATCGGCTACATGGACCGTCTCGACTACGTGTCGATGATGTGCAACGAGCACGCTTATGTGATGGCCATCGAAAAGCTGCTGGGCATCAAGGTGCCGCCGCGCGCCCAGCACATCCGCGTGATGTTCGATGAGATCACACGCGTGCTCAACCACCTTATGTGGCTGGGTGCTCACGGTCTGGACATCGGTGCCATGACGGTGTTTCTGTTCTGCTTTCGCGAACGTGAAGACCTCATGGATTGCTATGAGGCGGTGTCGGGCACGCGCATGCATGCCACCTACTATCGTCCCGGTGGTGTGTTTCGCGACCTGCCAGATTTCATGCCGCGCTACGAAGCCTCGCGCTGGCGCTCACAGAAAGACGCCGATCGCCGCAACGAAGCGCGCTCGGGTTCGCTGCTGGACTTCATCGACGATTTCACGCGCCGGTTCCCGGCCTGCATCGATGAGTACGAAACGCTGCTCACCGACAATCGCATCTGGAAGCAGCGCACCGTCAACATTGGTGTGGTCAGCCCGGAGCGTGCGCTGCAGCTGGGCTTTACCGGCCCCATGCTGCGCGGGTCGGGCATCGCTTGGGATCTGCGCAAGCAGCAGCCCTATGAAGTTTATGCCGACATGGACTTCGACATCCCGGTAGGCAAGGGCGGCGATTGCTATGACCGCTATCTGGTGCGCATCGAAGAAATGCGCCAGTCCAACCGTATCATTCAGCAGTGCGTGGCTTGGCTGCGTGCCAACCCAGGTCCGGTGATGGTCGACGAGCGCAAAGTGCGTCCGCCAAGCCGCGAAGAGATGAAGGGCGACATGGAGTCCCTCATCCATCATTTCAAGCTGTTCACTGAGGGCTATAGCGTGCCCGTCGGCGACACCTATGCTGCTGTCGAAGCACCCAAGGGTGAGTTCGGCATCTACTTGGTGTCCGATGGCGCCAACAAGCCCTATCGCCTCAAGTGCCGCGCGCCCGGCTTCGTGCATCTGGCCTCGTTGGCCGAGATGGTCGAAGGCCATATGTTGGCCGACGTGGTGGCAGTGATCGGTACCCAAGACATCGTATTCGGAGAGGTGGACCGCTGATGACCGGTTCGACCAGCAAGATCGGTTTGCTCACCGAGCACACCCGCCACGAGATCGACAGTTGGGTTGCGCGTTTCCCTGAGGGGCGCCAACGTTCTGCCGTGTTGTCGGCGCTGCGCTTCACGCAAGAGCAGAACCAAGGCTTTCTCACCCCCGACCTCATGGAGGCCGTGGCCGAGTACCTCAAACTGCCTGCCATCCAAGTGTTTGAGGTGGCCTCGTTCTACTCGATGTTCGAGACCCACCCCTGCGGGCGCCACCACGTGAGCGTCTGCACCAACATCTCCTGCATGCTCAACGGCAGCGATGAGGTGGTGGCCTATGTCGAGAAGAAACTCGGCATCAAGACTGGTGAGAGCACGCCTGACGGCCGCATCTTCCTCAAGCGCGAAGAAGAGTGTCTGGCTTCCTGCACCGGCGCACCCATGATGATGGTCGACCATCATTTCCATGAACATCTGACGCCCGAGAAAATCGACGGCGTCCTCGACGCGCTCAAGTAAGGCACGCAATGGGCAAGTGGGACGACAAACGTAATCTGGTGTGCTTCGAGGCGCTTCAGCACCCGGAATCCTGGAAGCTCGATAACTACCGCAAGAGTGGCGGTTACGAAGCTTGGGAAAAAATCCTCGCGGAGAAAACGCCGCGCGAGACCATCATCGAAATCGTCAAGGCATCGGGCCTGCGAGGACGTGGTGGCGCGGGCTTTCCTACTGGCGTCAAGTGGAGCTTCATGCCGCGCAATGCGCCCGGTCAGAAGTACGCCGTGTGCAATTCCGATGAAAGCGAACCAGGCACCTGCCATGACCGCGACATCCTGCGCTTTAACCCGCATGCTTTGATCGAAGGTATGGCCATCGGTGCGTATTCGATGGGTGCCACCGTCGGCTACAACTACATCCGCGGTGAGTTCCTCGGTGAGCCGGTGCCGCGCTTTGAGGCAGCACTGGCCGAAGCCTATGCGGCGGGGCTGCTAGGCAAGAACATCAAAGGTACCGGTATCGACGTCGACATCTACACCGCGGTGGGTGCCGGTGCCTATATCTGCGGTGAAGAGACAGCACTGCTCGAATCACTCGAAGGTAAGCAGGGCAAGCCGCGCTTCAAGCCGCCGTTCCCCGCCAACTTCGGTCTGTACGGCAAGCCGACGACCATCAACAACACCCAAAGCTATGCCTCGACGCCGACCATCCTGCGCAAGGGCGCCGAGTGGTTTGCAGGGCTAGGCCCGGCCAACTCGGGTGGCACGGTTATCTTTTCGGTTACCGGACATGTCGCCAAGGCCGGCAACTTCGAAGTGCCGCTGGGCATCCCGTTTGCCGACCTGCTCGAACTGGCCGGTGGCATGCAGGGTGGCCGCAAGATAAAGGCCGTCATTCCGGGTGGTTCGTCCACGCCGGTGGTGCCGGGCGAAGTCATGATGCGTACCAACATGGACTATGACTCGGTGCGTGCAGCCGGTTCGGCCATTGGTTCAGCAGCGGTCATCGTCATGGACGAGACCACCTGCATGGTCAAAGTACTCGAGCGTCTGTCGCGCTTTTATATGTCCGAGTCTTGCGGTCAGTGCACGCCGTGCCGCGAAGGCACCGGTTGGCTCAACCGCCTGATCAAACGAATTATGGCCGGCCAAGGTCGCCGCGAAGACATCGGCCTGCTGGTCGAAGTCGCCAACAAGATCGAAGGTCACACCATCTGTGCGCTCGGCGATGCCGCCGCATGGCCTGTGCAGAGCTTCGTCAAACACTTCCGGCATGAGTTCGAATACATGATCGACCATGGCGGCCGCAGCATCGTAGCCGGGGAACGCGTCGCAGCATGAGTGAGGATGCAGTCAACATCACCGTAGACGGTGTGCCGATGAAAGCCCGCAAGGGCGAGATGATCATCCGCGTCACTGATGCCAACGATGTCTATGTGCCGCGCTTCTGCTATCACGAGAAGCTGCCGGTTGCCGCCAACTGTCGCATGTGTCTGGTGGAGGTTGAGAAGGCTCCCAAGCCGTTGCCCGCCTGTGCGACACCGGTCATGGAAGGCATGGTCATTCGTACCAAGTCGGCCAAGGCCATCGCCGCGCAGCGTTCGGTGATGGAGTTCCTGCTCATCAACCATCCGCTGGACTGCCCGATCTGTGATCAGGGTGGCGAGTGCGAGTTGCAGGATTTGGCAGTTGGCTATGGCCGCGACATTTCGCGCTATCACGAGCGCAAGCGCGTCGTTAAAGACAAAAATCTGGGCCCGTTGGTCTCGACCGACATGACGCGCTGCATCCATTGCACACGCTGTGTACGGTTTGGTCAGGACGTCGCGGGTATTCCCGAGTTGGGCACCACCGGCCGCGGTGAGCACAACGAAATTGGCACGTACATCGAAGCCAGCGTTAATCACGAGCTGTCGGGCAATATTATCGATCTGTGCCCGGTGGGCGCTCTCAACAGCAAGCCGTTCCGCTATCGCGCACGCTCCTGGGAAATGACCCAGCAGCCGCTGGTATCGCCGCATGATGGCTTGGGTACTAATCTATATGGTCACGTGCGTCGTGGCCGATTGATGCGTGTGGTGCCGCGTCGCAACGACGCGATCAACGAAACGTGGATCAGCGATCGCGATCGCTTCAGCTACGAGGGCGTGTACAGCGCCGACCGTCTGCAGGCGCCGATGCTGCGTGATGGCGATAGCTGGAAGAGCGTCGATTGGCAGACCGCATTGGAAGCTGTGGCCCAGGGCCTGCAGCAGGCTCCAAAGGGTGGCACAGGCTTTTTGGCCAGTGCGTCCTCCACCGTCGAAGAGCTCACCTTGTTATCGCGCCTGGCGCGTGGCATTGGCAGCGGCAACATCGACCATCGTCTGCGTCAAACGGATTTCCCGGCTGCGGTCACGCCTTCATTGGGTATGGCCGTTGCAGATGTGGATGCTTTGCAGGCGTTGCTGGTGATCGGTGCCAACTTGCGCCACGAGATCCCGCTGCTTGCCAGTCGCGTGCGCAAGGCTGCTGTGCGCGGCGCCAAGGTCTCGTTCCTTAATCCCGAGCGCTTCGAGTATTTGTTCCCGGTTGCGCAGTACTGGGTGGCATCGCCTGCTCAGCAGCTGGCAGCGTTGCAGGTGCTGGTTGCTGCGGCGCGTGGCGCTGCTGTGGGTAGCGAGGGCGTCACCGCAGAACATCTGCAGCTGGTCGATAGCCTCAAATCCAACGAGCGCAAGGCCATCTGGCTCGGTGCGCTTGCACAGCGTCATCCGGCGTTTGGTTCGTTGCGTGGTCTAGCTGCCGAGCTGGCTGCCCTTACCGGCGCCACGCTGGGCGTATTGGCCGAAGGCGCTAACGCCGCTGGTGCTCATCTGGCCGGCGCAGTGCCGGATGCCGGTGCGCTCAATGCGGGTCAGATGCTGACCACCAGCCTGCACAGCTACGTGTTGCTGGGCGTAGAGCCGCAAGCCGATTCGTTGGTTGCTTCGGCCGCTGCAGCGGTGGCAGGCGCACGCTTTGTGGTGGCGCTTACGCCCTATGCCAGTGATGAACTCAAGGCAGTGGCAACCATCATGCTGCCCATTGGCAGCTTTGCCGAAACTTCGGGCACCTATGTCAGCCTCGAGGGACGTTGGCAGAGCTTCGCCGGCGCTGCACAGCCGGTTGGCGAGTCGCGTCCGGCCTGGAAGGTGCTGCGCGTGTTGGGCAATCTGCTCGGCCTGCAGGGTTTTGCGCAGAGCGCATCGGAAGAAGTGTTGGCCGAGGCGCGTGCTCTGGCCGATGGTGCTGCGCCGCAGGCAGTGCCGCAGGGCGGTGGTGTCGCCGCCATTGCTGCCGATGCAGTAGTGACCGACGTGCCGCTGTACCAAATCGATGCGCTAGTGCGCCGCGCACCGGCGCTGCAAGCGACGCGTGACGGTATGCAGGCGCCTCAGGGCGCACAGGGAGCTGCGTGATGGATTTCGCCGCACTCTGGAACTCGCTGCCGGACTTTGCTCATTCGGGCGTGTTCATCGTGGCCGTGACGCTGGTGCTGGTGGTGTCGGTGGCCATGCTGACGCTGTGGGAGCGCAAGCTCATCGGCTGGGTGCAGTTGCGTCGCGGCCCCAACCGCGTGGCTATCTTTGGTTTGCTGCCAGGCATCGGCCAGCCGTTTGCCGACGTCATCAAGCTGCTCATCAAGGAAGTGCTGGTACCTGCACAGTCCAGCAAGTTTCTGTTCCGTATTGCCCCGGCCATCACACTGGTGCCTGCCTTTGCTACATGGGCCGTTATGCCCTTGGCACCGGGCTTTTCCATTGCCAATGTCGATGCGGGCCTGTTGTATGTGCTGGCCCTCACTTCAGTCGGTGTGTACGGCGTGATCCTGGCCGGTTGGGCTTCCAACTCCAAATACGCATTCCTGGGTGCGATGCGCTCGGCGGCTCAGATCGTCGCTTATGAAATTGCGATGGGTTTTGCGCTGGTCGGCGTGATCATGGCTTCAGGCAGCCTCAATCTAGGCACCATCGTCGAGAAGCAGCACGGTGCATTCCTGGCTTGGAACTGGTTCTGGTTGTTCCCGCTGTTCATCGTGTACTTCATCTCGGCTGTGGCAGAGACCAACCGTGCGCCGTTTGACGTGGCCGAAGGCGAATCTGAAATCGTCGCCGGCTTCCACGTTGAATATTCTGGCATCGCGTTTGCGCTGTTCTTCTTGGCCGAATACGCCAACATGATTCTGGTGTCGGCGCTTATCTCGGTGTTCTTCCTGGGCGGCTGGCTTAGCCCGCTCGATGGCATCGTGGCAGCCGATTCAGCCTTGTTCCAGATTCCACTGCTGGGCACGCTGCTCAACAATGGCCTGCACTGGCTGGTCGCCAAGACCTTCTTCTTCCTGTGCGTGATCATCTGGCTGCGCGCCACGTTCCCCCGTTACCGCTATGACCAGATCATGCGGCTAGGCTGGAAGGTGCTCATCCCCGTCACGATCATCTGGATCGCTGTCGAGGGTCTGATGGTGTACTTCAAGATTGGCCCCTGGAGCGCTTGAACATGTCCCGCGCAAGTTTCTTCAAGACATTCCTGCTCACCGAACTGCTGCAGGGTATGGCTCTGACATTCCGGACGCTGTTTCGTCCGAAGGTCACGCTCAACTATCCAGAAGAGAAGGCCCCCCAGTCGGTGCGCTTTCGCGGTCTGCATGCACTGCGTCGCTATCCCAATGGTGAAGAGCGTTGCATCGCCTGCAAGTTGTGCGAGGCCACGTGCCCTGCGCTGGCCATCACCATCGAGTCAGATGTAGCCGACGACGGCACCCGCCGGACCACGCGCTACGACATCGACCTGTTCAAATGCATTTACTGCGGCTTCTGTGAGGAAGCCTGTCCCGTGGATGCCATCGTGGAGACCCGCATCCACGAGTACCACATGGAACATCGCGGCGAGAACATCATGACCAAGGACAAGCTGCTGGCCGTGGGTGACCGCTACGAGGCGATGATCAACGCGGACAAGTCCGCGGACGCCCGTTACCGCTGAGGCGGACGGGGAAGGGGATAATCGTGCTGGTGCAAATACTTTTCTATGCCTTCGCTACGGTGCTGATGGGTTCGGCGCTGGGCGTCATCCTGTCGCGAAATCCGGTGCACTCGGCGCTGTATCTGGTGTTGGCCTTCTTCACCAGCGCTGCGCTGTGGCTGTTGATTGAGGCTGAGTTCCTCGCCATCGTGCTGGTGTTGGTTTATGTCGGCGCGGTGATGGTGCTGTTCTTGTTCGTGGTGATGATGCTCGACATCAATGTCGAAGAGGTCCGCAAGGGCTTTACACGTCACGCCTGGCTGGGCTGGCTGACAGTGTTCGCTCTTGTGGCTGAGATTGTCGGCGTGGTTGCAGTCAAGCAATTGGGCATTGATGTCACCAAGGCGGCAGTGCCCGTGGCCGCAGATCACAGCAACACTGCGGAATTGGGGAAGGTGCTCTACACCACCTACGTGTATCCCTTTGAGCTTGCAGCGGTGGTGCTATTGGTGGCTATTGTTGCCGCCATCGTGCTGACAATGCGCAAGCGTCAGGGCCTCAAGCTGCAGGATGTGGGCGCGCAAGTGGCCACTCGCCGCGAGGACCGGGTCCGTCTGGTCAAGATGCAAGCGGAGCGTCGCGAATGATCACGCTGCAACACATGATGGTCATCTCAGGGCTGCTGTTTGCTCTGTCGGTGGCAGGCATCTTCATCAACCGTCGCAACGTCATCCTGCTGCTGATGTGCATTGAGTTGTTGCTGTTGTCGGCGAACTTCAACTTCGTCGCCTTCTCGCGCTGGCTGGGCAATATCGACGGCCAGGTGTTCGTGTTCTTCATCCTCACAGTGGCTGCCGCCGAATCGGCGATCGGTCTGGCGATTCTGGTGGTGCTGTTCCGTAAGCGCCGCAGCATCGATGTCGAGGATCTGGCTACCCTCAAGGGTTGATGGCGACAACATGAATCCGAATCTGCTCCTCGCCATTCCCCTCCTGCCGCTGGCTGCGGCTGTGATCTCCGGTCTATTCGGCCGTCTGATCGGGCGCACAGCGTCCGCCACCCTCACCATCGCCGGTGTGCTGGGCGCGCTGGTGTTGTCACTCAAGGTGTTTCAGCAGTTGGCCTTTGAGGGTGTGCCGAGCTACAACGACACCGTCTACACCTGGTTGGTGAGCGATGGCATCCGCATGCAGGTGGGCTTTCTGGTTGATCACCTGACTGTGCTGATGATGGTGGTGGTCACATTCGTTTCACTGTGTGTGCACGTCTACACCATCGGCTACATGCACGATGACGCCGGTTACCAGCGCTTCTTTAGCTACATCTCGCTGTTTACGTTCGCCATGCTGATGTTGGTGATGTCCAACAACTTCATGCAGCTGTTCTTTGGCTGGGAAGCTGTAGGCGTAGTGTCCTATCTGCTCATCGGCTTCTGGTACACGCGTCCCAGTGCCACCTTTGCCAACATGAAGGCCTTCTTGGTCAACCGTGTGGGTGACTTTGGCTTTGTGCTGGGCATCGCCGGTATTGTTTATTTCACGGGCTCACTCGACTACGCCGATGCATTTGCTGCGGCACCGAGCATGGCTACTAAGACACTCAGTGTGATGCCCGGCGCTGCCTGGCCGGCGCTGACGGTCATCTGCATCTGTCTGTTTATCGGTGCGATGGGCAAGTCCGCGCAGATGCCGTTGCACGTCTGGCTGCCGGATTCCATGGAAGGTCCCACGCCCATTTCGGCGTTGATCCATGCGGCAACCATGGTGACGGCGGGCATCTTCATGGTGGCGCGCATGTCGCCGCTGTTCGAGCTGTCAGAGACGGCGCTGTCGACTGTGCTGGTAATCGGCGCCACTACGGCGCTGTTTATGGGCTTTCTGGGCATCGTTAGCAATGACATCAAGCGCGTAGTGGCTTATTCCACGCTGTCGCAGTTGGGCTATATGACCGTTGCATTAGGTGTGTCCGGATATAGCGTGGCCATTTTCCATTTGATGACCCATGCCTTCTTTAAGGCGCTGCTGTTCCTGGCGGCCGGTGCGGTCATCATCGCCATGCACCACGAGCAGGACATGCGCAAAATGGGTGGCCTGCGTCATCGCATGCCAGTCACCTATTGGACTTCACTTATCGGCGCGCTGGCTCTGATCGGTACGCCGTTCTTCTCCGGCTTCTACTCCAAGGACGCGCTGATCGAGGCGGTGGCCGAGTCGCATCGCGTTGGCGCCGGGTATGCGTACTTCTGCGTGCTCGGTGGTGTGTTTATCACTGCGCTGTATACCTTCCGCATGATCTTCATGACCTTCCATGGCGAAGAGCGCCTGGATCATCATGCCAAGGATCACTTCCACGACGTGGGTTGGGACATGAAGGCGCCGCTCGTGGCGCTGGCCATTCCGTCGCTGCTGATCGGCTTCTTTACGGTGCAACCGGTGTTGTTCGGTGGCTGGTTCGGTGATGCCATACAGGTTCTCGAACACAACGACGTTATCGCCGAGATCGGTCACCATTTCCACGGTCCAGTAGCGTTTGCGCTGCATGGCCCGATGGGTGCGCCGTTCTGGTTGGCTCTGGGTGGTGTGGTCACGGCGTGGCTGTTCTTCCTCAAGAACCCGTCTTGGGCGGCAGCTTGGGAGTCGCGTCTGTCTGGTCTGCACACTGTGCTGGTCAACAAGTACTACTTCGACTGGTTCAATGAGAACGTGTTGGCCCGTGCCAGCCGCGGTCTGGGTAGTGTGCTGTGGAAGGCCGGCGATCAGGCCGTCATCGATGGCACGCTGGTCAATGGATCGGCCAAGTTGGTCGGCTGGCTTGCGGGTGTCACGCGTCGCGTGCAGACCGGTTACCTTTATTCGTATGCACTCTGGATGGTTGTCGGGCTGGCGGTGCTGCTCGCCTGGTTCCTGCTGAGCGCGCACTAGGATCCTGCACATGACTCAGTACCTGCTTTCTATCCTGATCTGGCTGCCCATTGCGGGCGGCTTTCTGACGCTGCTGCTGGGCGATGGCAATCGCAATTTGGCGCGTTGGTTGGCCTTGGGTATTGCGGTGGCCACCTTTGCGTTCAGCATTCCGCTGTATCTGGGTTTTGACGGCAGCACGGCTGCTTTTCAGTTCATCGAGCGCACAGCGTGGATCACCACTTTCAATGCCGATTACGCATTGGGTGTAGATGGCATCGCGCTGCCGCTTATCCTGCTGACTACCTTCACCACCATTCTCATCGTGGCGGCGGGTTGGGACGTGATCACCGAGCGTACGGCGCAGTACCTGGGTGCTTTCCTGATCCTTGAGGGTCTGATGGTCGGCGTGTTTGCCGCCATGGACGCGTTGCTGTTCTACTTCTTCTGGGAAGCGATGCTGATTCCGATGTTCCTCATCATCGGCATCTGGGGCGGGCCGCGGCGCGTCTACGCGACCATCAAGTTCTTCCTGTATACCTTCTTGGGCTCGGTGTTCATGTTGATCGCCCTGATCTACATGTACCTCAAGACCGGGGACTACTCGATCGCCGCGTTGCAGCATCTGCCGCTGACCGCGATGGAGCAGCGCCTTATCTTCTTGGCCTTCCTGGCTGCCTTTGCCGTCAAGGTGCCGATGTGGCCGGTGCACACCTGGTTGCCCGATGCGCACGTCGAGGCGCCCACCGGCGGCTCGGTGGTGCTGGCGGCCATCATGCTCAAGATGGGCGGGTATGGTTTGCTGCGCTTTAGCCTCACCATCACACCCGATGGCAGCCGCGAGTTGTCGTGGCTGGTCATTGCGCTGTCGCTCATCGC
>CANFSB010000003.1 GCA_947449495.1 Pseudomonadota bacterium | reverse complement strand
GTCAGCAGTGGTGCGTTTGGTGCCTGCCTGATGGAACAGCCGGCGGTTGTGGCCGATTGTGTTGCAGCCATGCGTGCTGTGGTCAGTGTGCCGGTAACGGTCAAGATGCGTATCGGTGTGATCAATCGGCATCGCGATAAGACGATCGATGCGCGCGGTGCAGTGAAAACATTTGATGAGGCAGATTTTGCAGCCTTGCACGCTTTCACTGCAGCCATCGTCGCAGCGGGCTGTCAGGGTGTGATCGTGCATGCCCGCAAGGCCATCCTGGGTGGGCTGTCACCAGCGGATAATCGCAGCGTGCCGCCGCTGCGCTTTGATGTGGCGCAGCGCCTGCGGCAGTGTTTTACGCAAATCCCCTTTGCGGTCAACGGCGGTATCCGCGATGCCGATGCGGCGCTGCAGGCTTTGCAGTGGTGCGATAGCGTGATGATCGGCCGTGAGGCCTATCACCGGCCTTGGTTGCTCGCAGAGTTGCAGGCGCGTTGTTACCCCGATGATGCGGTGGTTGCGCCACAGGCTACTCAAGTGCTCGAGGAGATGACCGGCTATGCGGCAGAACAGTTGCAGCAGGGTGAGCGCCTGTCGTCGATCACGCGCCACATGTTGGGTTTGCTGACCCACACCGCTGGTGCGCGTGATTGGCGGCGTTTATTGTCTGAAGGCGCACGCGGCCGTGATACAGGTGTTGAATTGTTACAGCAGGCAGCGGCACTCTTGTAATCGCGCTTGTGGTCAGACACTCTGACTGATTATGTAGTGGACCGTGTGACATGGGCCAAGATGTCGAACTTGCTGTGGTGTTCGCCGACGTCGTCGGCTCTACCCACATCTACGAGGTAATGGGAGACCAGCGCGCCCGCGCCATGGTTTCCACCTGCATCGACATCATGCGTGCCGCCACCGAACAGCATGGCGGCACGGTCATCAAGACCATGGGCGACGAGGTGATGTCCACCTTCGTCACGGCAGACGATGCACTCAATGCCGCAGCCCAGATGCAACGCGACATTCGCCTCACCGATGGCAATGGCAGTCTGCAAGTGCAAGGTCAGCCGGTGGCGCTGCGCATCGGCTGTCATTTTGGTCCGGTGGTACTGGAAAACCGCGATGTGTTTGGCGCCACCGTGCATACCGCCAATCGCCTCACCAGTCAGGCCAAGGGCGGTCAGATCGTCACGACAGCGACCACTTGCGAGCACTTGTCTGCAGATTGGCGAGCGGCGGTTCGGCAGATCGACATTGCCTTGCTCAAGGGGCAGGGCGTCGAGGTCGGTTTGTACGAAGCACTGTGGCAAACCGAGGATGTCACCAGCATGGTGCCGGCCAGTTACTCGCCCGGGCAGCAGGGCCGCAGCCGCGTGCGGCTGTTTTTGGCAGAGCGTGACCTGTTGCTCGATGCCGCGCGGCCACACATGAGCATTGGGCGTGCGGATGAAAACGACATCGTCATTCGCGGCACGTTGGTGTCACGAGTGCACTCGCGCCTGGAAATCCGCCGCAACAAGATCATGCTGATCGATCAGAGCACCAACGGGACGTTTGTCCACATGGCTGACGGTGAGGAAGCCTTCGTGCGCCGCGACACGTTGCAATTGCGCGGGTCTGGCTTGATCGGCTTGGGGCGAGTGCCCGAGTTTGATTCGGTGCAGACGATACGCTTCGCCTGCGAGGCAGAGCCCGACTGATACGTATCAGCCGGGCCTGTGTGCCTGGCGATCAGCCCAAGCGCTGTTGCAGCGCCTGCAACTGTTGGCGCAAGGCGGCCGGCGCCCGCTCGCCGAACTCGTCCAGATATTCGCCCATGGCAGCAGCTTCACTGCGCCAGGCCTCTGGCTTGACGCTGAGGATCTCGGCCAGCACGGCCGGATCGATGTGCAGCCCGCTGGTGTCGAGGTCTGACGGGTTGGGCAAATAGCCGATGGGCGTCTCTTGCGCGGCAGCCTTGCCCGCGCAGCGATCCAGGATCCAGGAGATGACCCGCAGGTTGTCGCCGAAGCCCGGCCACAGGAACTTGCCACCGGCATCCTGGCGGAACCAGTTGACGTGGAAGATGCCTGGCGGCTTGCTCAGCTTGCTGCCCACCGACAGCCAATGCTGCCAATAGTCACCAAAGTTGTAGCCGCAGAACGGCTTCATGGCCATGGGGTCGCGGCGCACCACGCCGACTGCGCCCGTGGCTGCAGCGGTGGTCTCTGAGGCGACTGAAGCGCCGACAAGCACGCCATGTGCCCAGTCGCGAGCCTGATAGACCAGCGGTGCCAGTTCGCGGCGACGGCCACCAAACACCAGCGCTGAGATCGGCACGCCACGCGGGCTTTCTGCTTCGGTGGCGTAGCTGGGGTTGTGCACCGCACTGACCGTAAAGCGTGAGTTGGGGTGCGCGGAAGGACCGTTTGCCTTATCGAACGGACGACCCAGCCAGTCGATAGCCGGCTCACCAGATCCAATACCTTCCCACCACGGCTCGTTGTTGTCAGTCAGGGCCACGTTGGTGAACAACGTGTCCTTGCGGATCATGTCGTAGGCATTGCGGTTGGTCTTGGGGCCAGTGCCCGGTGCCACGCCGAAATAGCCTGACTCCGGGTTGATGGCCCACAGACGGCCATCGGGGCCGGGATGCAGCCAAGCGATGTCATCGCCGACGGTGAACACTTCCCAGCCCGGCATGGTGTCGGGCGGAATCAGCATGGCCAGATTGGTCTTGCCGCAGGCCGAGGGGAAAGCGCAGGCGATGTAATGGGTTTCGCCCTGCGGGTTCTTAAGGCCGACGATGAGCATGTGCTCGGCCAGCCAACCCTCGGTGCGCGCCTGATAGCTGGCAATGCGCAGCGCATGGCATTTTTTGCCCAGCAGTGCGTTGCCGCCATAGCCGGAGCCGAAGCTCTTGATGCTCAGCTCTTCGGGGAAATGCATGATGAAGCGGCGGTTGGGATCAAGTTCGCCGGTGGAGTGCAGGCCGCGCACGAAGCTGCCTTCACGGCCGATGCGCTCGAGTGCCGCGCGACCCATGCGCGTCATGATGCCCATGTTGAGCACTACATAAGCGCTGTCGGTGATCTCGACGCCGCACCGTGAGTAGGGCGAGTCGATGGGGCCCATGCAATAGGGCACGACATACAAGGTGCGACCCTGCATGCAACCGGCAAACAGCGCATCCATCTGGGCGTGGGCATCGGCGGGCGCCATCCAGTTGTTGTTGGGGCCGGCATCGACTTGATGCGGTGTGCAGATGAACGTCAGGTGCTCGACGCGCGCCACATCGCTGGGATGGGAGCGGGCCAGGAAGCAATCGGGGAAAGTCTCCGGGTTCAGTGCCTGCAGGTCGCCCTGCTCGAGCAGTTGCGCGCGCAGCGCGGCCATCTCGGCTTCGGAACCATCACACCAGTGGATTTGCGACGGCAGCGTGTGCTGGGCGACGCTGTTGACCCAAGCGGTCACTTCGGCTGAAACGGAAGCCAGTGCGCTGGGAACGGAGGAAGCTGACACCATGAAACTCTACCTGCCGGGCTGCGGAAAGGAAGCGCGCAGTATAGCGGCTCGTCACGCGATTTAGGGGTCTTGCATACTGTTTTACGTATCGCTTCAAGCCCTCCAGAACAGGCAGGAACTGACATAATTGCCGTTGACTAGATCCGCTGGACGCGGGAGCGTCCCCATCCCATGCAAGACCTCTCAGAACTTTTTGGCGCCGACGGCCCGCTGTCGCGCGCCATGCCCGGTTTCGTGCCGCGCACTTCGCAGCTGCGCATGGCAGAGCGGGTCGCCGACAGCTTGGCCCAGCGGGGGCAGTTGCTGGTTGAGGCCGGCACCGGTACGGGTAAAACCTTTGCGTATCTGGTCCCGGCGCTGCTGTGCGGGGGCCAAGTGGTGGTCTCTACCGGCACACGTACGTTGCAAGACCAACTCTTTGCCCGCGATGTGCCCTTGCTGGCGCGGGTGCTGGGGCGTGGTTTGCGAGTTGCACTTCTAAAGGGTCGTGCCAACTATTTGTGCATCGAGCGCCTGACGACCCAACAGGGTGAGTTGGGTTTTGATATGCCGTCATCGCGTGGGCTGCTATCACGCATCGAGGCGTGGGCCACCACTACTGGCAGTGGTGACTTGGCCGAGATTCCCGAACTCTCCGACGGTCATCCGCTGCGCGCGCGCATCACGTCCACTCGCGACAGCTGTACGGGCAACAAATGCCCGGCGTTTGCCCGCTGTCACGTGTTTGAGGCACGACGCATTGCTGCCGAGTCTGACTTGGTGGTGGTCAATCATCATCTGCTGTTGGCAGACCTGGCTTTGAAGGAAGAGGGCTTTGGTGATCTGCTGCCCAGCGCCGACGCGGTGATTCTCGATGAGGCGCATCAGTTGCCCGATCTTGCCGCGCAGTTTTTTGGCGACAGCTTTGGCAGCAGACAGATTGATCTGCTGTTGCAGGACATGCGCTCGTCGCTAACCGCCAGTGGCAATGGTCCGCGCCGGGTGGCAGTGCAGCAAGATCGCGTGCAAACGGCGCTGCAAGCGTTGGCAGTACAGGTGTCGGTGTTACTGGGTGCGCAGTCGCGCATGGCCTGGGGCGAGCAGTCCGATGGTCTCGATGCAGCCTCTGCTGCGTTGGGCGATGCGTTGGCCGAGTTAGCCCAGCACCTGCAATTGCTTGGTGACGGCGATGCGGTGCAGCAATGTGCGGCGCGCGCGCAGGCCTTGGCCGACACGCTCGAGCACATCACCCTTGCAGGACCGCAGGACGGCGCGCGCACCTTAGAGCAAGGCAATCGCGGCTTCTCGTTGCAGTTGCTGCCGTTTGATGTGGGTCCGCGCTTTCGCGCCATGGTCGATGCACGTCGTTGTGCCTGGATATTTACCTCTGCCACCTTGGGCGTCGCGGGCAACTTCAGTCACTTTGCCAACAGACTTGGGCTCGATGCCGAGGTGCCCTCGCTGCGCATTGAAAGCCCCTTCGACTATCCGCGTCAGGCCTTGTTGTATCTGCCGCAGGGCATGCCCGATCCCTCTTCACCGCAGTACCTGGATGCAGTGATTGAGTGTGCGGCAACGCTGGTGGAGGCCTCAGGCGGTGGGGCGTTTTTGCTGTTCACCAGCCATCGCGCGCTTGAGCGTGCAGCGCGCGCCCTGCGTGAGCGCTGGGGCAGCGACGAGCGCGCAACGTACAAGTTGCTGGTGCAAGGTGAATCGCCACGCGAACTGTTGCTGCGTGATTTTCGTGCCGATGGCGGTGGTGTGTTGTTGGGCACTGCCAGCTTTTGGGAAGGCGTCGATGTCAAAGGCCAGGCATTGCGCTTGGTGGTGATCGATAAGCTGCCGTTTGCCTCGCCCGATGATCCACTGACCCGCGCGCGCGTTGAGCATATCCGCGCGCAGGGCGGCAATCCGTTCAATGACCATCAGTTGCCCGAGGCCGCACTGGCTTTGCAGCAGGGCGTTGGCCGCTTGATTCGCAGCGAGGATGACGAAGGTGTGGTGGTGATCTGCGATCCGCGCCTGGCCAGCCGTGGTTACGGCCGAACTTTGGTTGCCAGCTTGCCGCCGATGCGCCGCACCCGCGAACGCGCCGAGGTCGAGCGCTTCCTGCAGCGCTTGCGGCCCTTGTCTACTGGGAGCCTCACATGAAGCTATTGGCTTTGGATACGGCCAGCGGGTTGTGCTCGGCGGCCCTGTATGTGGACGGCGAAGTCATGCTGCGCGAAACCCCCACCACCCGCGAGCACGCCCGACTGGTGCTGCCCATGGTGCAGTCGTTGCTGGCCGAAGCGCAGTGGTCGATGGTGCAGCTCGATGCCATCGCGTTTGGTCGCGGTCCAGGGTCGTTTACCGGTCTGCGGGTGGCGGCCGGTCTGACTCAGGGCTTGGCTTTTGGGGCAGGTCTGCCGGTGTTGCCGGTGTCGGATTTGCGTGCGCTGGCCCAGCAGGCGGCGGCGCTGGCGCCGGTTGGCACACCGTTGCTGGCCTGTATGGATGCCCGAATGCACGAGCTGTACTGGGCACTTTACGAAGCGCCGCTGGCGGGTCAGTGGGTCAGCGATACCGCCGAGCAGTTGTGCACGCCGGTGCAGTTGACGCAGCGTTTGGGAGTCGCCGCAGCAGGCAGTGCGCAGTGGCGCGGAGCCGGCATGGGCCTGGCCGTATGGCTTGCCAGCGAGGCGGCGCCGCCGCTGAATCCGGCCCTTTTGCTACCTGCCGCCGAGCCCAGTGCCCGCGAGATTGCTCTGCTGGGCGCGGTTGATTGGTCTGCCGGTAAGGCGCAACCCCCTGAAGCGGCGGTTCCCGTGTATCTTCGCGACGATGTGGCACGGCCTTCTGCGCAGTAATCAAGCTGCAATATTGCTGTCATCCAATGGCGGCGGCAGCAAACGGCTGCCTATACATTGAGCCGGTCAATCACCATGAGCGCCCGCCAGATACTCGTCGTTGAAGATGAAAAGCCGATTCGCGACATGATTGCCTTCTCGCTCAAGCGCGCCGGGTATCTGGTGCACGAGGCAGAAGACTGCCGCGGTGCCCGCGAAATGCTTGCAGACCATCGCCCCGATTTGCTGTTGGTGGACTGGATGCTGCCCGATCTGAGCGGGCTGGAGTTCACGCGTCAGATCAAACGCGATCGTGAGACTCGTGACGTCCCGGTCATTCTGTTGACTGCCCGTGCCGCCGAGTCCGACAAGGTCGCAGGCTTGGAGGGCGGAGCCGATGACTACATCACCAAGCCGTTCTCGCCGCGCGAGTTGCTGGCGCGCATCCAGGCCGTGCTGCGCCGCAGTCCGGGTGCTGTGACCGAAGAGCGAATCGAGATCGGCGGTTTGGTGCTGGATAAGCCCGGTCACCGGGTGATGGTCGGCGATGCACAAGTGGTGCTTGGGCCGACTGAATACCGCATGCTCGAGTTTTTCATGGCGCACCCGGATCGCGTCTACAGTCGCGAGCAGCTGCTGGATCGCGTATGGGGCGGTAATGTGTATGTCGAGGAGCGCACCATCGACGTGCACATCCGGCGACTGCGCAAAGCGCTTGAGGATCACAGCATGGATCAGTTGGTACAGACCGTGCGTGGCGCGGGTTATCGTTTCTCGGCACGCGGAGTCTGACGAGTGTGGCAGGCGCAATGCAGGCACTGATCTATGCGTTAACGCGCGTGCTGGCATTCCTGCTTGCCGGTCTGCTGCTGGGCTTGTTGCTGGGGCAGATCACGGTCGGGCTGCTGTTGGCGCTGGGCTGCGGCCTAGGCTGGCAGCTGGTCAATCTCTACGGTTTGGATGGTTGGCTGCGGGCGCGCAATCGGCGCGCGCCGCCTGACTTGAGCGGATTGTGGGGTGAAGTGGTCACAAACGTTGTGCGTTTGCACCGCCGCAAGCGCTATCACAAGCAGCGACTGCTCGATGTGTTTCGCGAGTTGCGCCATTCCACGGCGGCCATGCCCGATGGCGTGGTGGTACTCAACGACAACTACGAAATCCTGTGGTTCAACCGCATGGCCACGCGCTTGCTCAATCTGCGTCGGAAAGTCGATGTGGGTTTGCGCATCACCAACCTGGTGCGCGATCCGCGCTTTACCCGCTACCTTGAGGCCGGTGATTTTCATGCGCCTTTAGAGGTGCCACACGCCACGCGTGATGGTGTGTCGCTGTCATTCCAGTTGGTGCCTTATGGCAGGCAGCAGCGGTTGATGCTGGTGCGCGATGTGTCGCGGCAGGTCGCGCTGGAGTCCATGCGCCAAGACTTTGTCGCCAATGCCTCGCACGAGCTGCGCTCGCCGCTGACGGTTATCACGGGCTATCTGGAAACACTCGTGCTCGATCCGCAAATGGATCCTGCGCTGTTGGGCCCTCTGGATGAAATGCGCCGCCAATCCGATCGCATGAATCAAATCGTGCGTGATTTGCTGGAGCTGTCGCGTCTGGACGCAGCCACCAATGAGGCTGAGTTTAATCCGGTGGATGTGCCGGGCCTGCTGCGGGCGCTGTGCGGTGATATGGCCGTGCGGCCCAACACCGCAACGGTGCAATTGCAGCTGCAGTCGGATGCGGGGCTGCTGGGTACCGAGACCGAACTGCATTCAGTCTTTGCCAATTTGCTCGACAATGCCGCCAAATACACCCCTGCTGAGGGCAGCATTACGGTCAGGTGGTCGGTGGATGCCGGTGGTGGTGCGCAGTTGTGCGTGGCCGACACCGGGCCGGGGATTGCCGCTGAGCATCTGCCGCGTTTGACCGAGCGATTTTATCGGGTGGATGCCGGCCGTGCGCGCAGCGCCGGCGGTACCGGGTTGGGCTTGGCTATCGTCAAACATGCGCTCGAGCACCACGGCGCACGTTTGTTGATTGAGAGTCAGGAAGGCGTTGGCAGCCGTTTCATTTGTCATTTTCCAGTGCGGCGTGTGCTGCCGGATTCGCTCGAAGGTAGTATCGACACCACAACGCCTGCCGTCGCGGCGGGCACCTGATAAGGCAGACCATGGACACCTCTGATCTAGGCCATCACATCTCGCGTCGCTTCAACGAAGACCTCGAGGCGCTGCGTGCCCGGGTCATGGCCATGGGTGGCTTCGTCGAGTCGCAGTTGGCCAAGGCCATCACCTCACTGCTGGAGGGCGATAGCAGCCTTGGACAGTCGGTGGCGTTGGACGACCTGAAGGTCAATGGCATGGAAGTGGCCATCGACGAAGAATGCAGCCGCATCCTTGCTACTCGCTCCCCTACGGCCGGTGATCTGCGCGTGGTCATCGCCATTATCAAGACCATTACCGATCTGGAACGCATTGGTGACGAAGGCGAAAAGATCGGCCTGATCGCCTCGCGTCTGGCCACTATGGAGCGCCCAGAGAACAAGTACCGCGAGATCAAACATCTCGGCCGCATCGTGTCTACCATGGTGCATGAAGCGCTCGACGCGCTGGCGCGTCTGGATGCGGATAGCGCGTTTCGTGTGGCCCGCATGGACCGTGTGGTCGATGAAGAATACGAAGCCATCCACCGTCAATGCATCACCTTCATGATGGAAGACCCGCGCACCATCCGGCGTGTACTCGACGTGATGTGGGTGGTGCGCTCATTGGAGCGTATTGGCGACCACGCCAAAAACATCTGCGAATACGTGATCTACATGGTGCATGGCAAGGACGTCCGGCACACGCGTCTGGAGGACATCGAGCGCGAGTTGCAGGCCCGTAGCCGGAAGGCCGATTGATGGCATTGTTTGTGTTGTTGCAGTCTCACCGCAGACGGGTGTGCCTGTTGGGTGCTCTGTGCTGTGTGCTGCTGCTGGCATTCGCGCTCTATAGCGAGTTCTACATGGGCTTGGCGCCGTGCCCGCTGTGCATCTTCCAGCGCGTCGCGATGGCGGCACTGGGCATGGCCTTGCTGCTTGCCGCGCTGCCGCCAGCGGGCTGGCGAGTGGGCCGGATGGTGGCTGCGGTACTGGTGGCAGTAGCGGCGCTGTCCACCATCGGCGTGGCAGCACGGCACCTGTATATCCAAAGTCTGCCGCCAGGTTCGGTGGCTGCCTGCGGTGCCAGCCTCGACTACATGCTCGATGTGTTTCCGCTTGCCGATGTGCTGCGCAAAGTGCTCACTGGGTCGGGTGAGTGCGCCAAGGTGTCCTGGACATTGCTCGGGCTGTCTATGCCCGGCTGGGTGCTGCTGTGGGCCGCGGCGCTGGGCGCTGTGGGCACACTGGCCAGCTGGCCGCGTCGCGGCCGCTGACCCTGTTGATTGGCGGCGTCTTCAGCCGCCGGTTGAGGCCTGCTTGCCGAGCAGTTGCCGCAGGACTTCCACATACAGGTGGTGCAGGGTCTCGATCTCCTCCACCTTCACGCACTCGTTGACCTTGTGGATGGACGCATTGGTCACGCCCAGCTCAATCACCTTAGTGCCCAGTGTGGCGATGAAACGTCCGTCGGACGTGCCGCCGCCGGTGCTCATGGCAGGTACTTTGCCGATGGTTTTAGTCACCGCTGTGGTGACTGCCTCTGACAGCGGCCCGGGCGGCGTATAGAACGGCTCACCCGAAACATACCAGTCGATGCTGTAGCGCACGTCGTGGCGCGCTAGGATCTCTTCGACCGTTGCTTTCAACTGATTTTGCGTCTGCGTGGTGTTGTAACGCAGATTGAAACGCGCTTTGAGCTCGCCGGGAATGACATTGGGCGCGCCGGTGCCGGCGGTAATGTTGGAGATCTGAAAGCTGGTGGGCTGAAAATGCTCGTTGCCGTGATCCCAGGTGCGGCTGGTCAACTCGGCCAGCGCCGGAGCGAAGCTATGCACCGGGTTTAGCGCCAGGTGCGGATAGGCAATGTGGCCCTGCATGCCATGCACGGTAAGCCGGCCGCTAAAGGAGCCGCGGCGGCCGATCTTCAGCGTATCGCCTGCGCAGTGTTCGCTGGACGGTTCGCCGACGATGCACCAGTCGATGCCCACGCCCCGCTCACGCAATGTTTCGACCACACGTTTGGTGCCGTCGACTGACGGGCCTTCCTCGTCGCTGGTAATCAAAAAGGCAATTGAGCCGGCATGGTCTGGTTGCTCGGCGACAAAGGCTTCACTGGCGGTAACCATGGCAGCCAGGCCGCTCTTCATGTCGGCGGCGCCACGCCCATACAGCACGCCGTCGATGATGACCGGCTTGAACGGATCGGTGCGCCACTCTTCCAGCGGGCCGGTAGGCACTACATCGGTATGTCCGGCAAAGCACAGCACCGGGGCCACTGTGCCGCGACGCGCCCAGAAGTTTTCGACGTTGCCGTAGTTGAGCTTCTCGACCGTGAACCCGGCCTTCTCAAGGCGGCGGATCATGATGTCCTGGCAGCCGTTATCGGCCGGGGTAACCGACGGCCGGGCGATCAGTTCCTGGGTCAGGGCGAGAGTGTCTGGCGTCTGCAACGTAGTGTTCCGCGAAGTCGAGGTGAAAGGCGGCGCAGTACGGGAAGGGCAGCGCCGGGTGCGAGCCGGTTATACGGGCGGGGGGCTGTGAGCGCAAGGGCTGTGACCGGGCCATCAGCCGCCTCTTTGAGCACCCTGTGGACAGTGAAACATAACTGTAATAAACCTGTCATAGACTGCGGCGCACCGAGTACTAAGGCCATTTTGGCCTGCTCGGCAGAGCATTCCACCCCGGAGGTTTCCCGTGTTCATCAAGCGCGCGCTGTTGTCGTCGATAGTTCTGGCCACCGCACTGGCTTCGACGGCCTTTGCTCAGGCTGGCCGTGATTACATCTCCATCGTCGGATCCTCAACGGTTTATCCCTTTACCACTACGGTTGCCGAGCAGTTCGGCAAGGGCGGCAAGTTCAAGACGCCCAAGGTCGAGAGCACCGGCACCGGCGGCGGCATCAAGTTGTTCTGTGAGGGCGTTGGCGCTCAGTACCCGGACGTTGCCAATGCCTCGCGTGCCATTAAAACCTCCGAGATCGACAGCTGCCGTAAGGCCGGTGTGAAGGACATTCTCGAAGTGCAGATTGGCTATGACGGCATCGTGCTGGCCAATTCCAAGAAGGGGCAGGCTTTCAAGGTTTCGCGCCGCGAGGTGTATCTGGCGCTGGCCAAGACAGTGCCGGATCCCGACAACAACCAGAACCTGATCGCCAATCCGTACAAGACCTGGAACCAGATCAACAAGACTCTCCCCGCCGACAAGATTGAGGTGCTGGGTCCGCCGCCCACATCAGGCACGCGAGATGCCTTTGTCGAGTTAGTGATGGAGGCCGGTTGCTCCACCTTCGGTTGGGTCAAATCGCTCAAGGATGTCGACGAAGCGCGCTTCAAGAAGGTGTGCGACACGGTGCGTGAAGACGGCAGCTATATCGAGGCCGGCGAGAACGACAACCTGCTCGTGCAGAAGTTGGTGGCCAACCCCAAGGTGCTGGGCATCTTCGGTTACAGCTTCCTTGAAGAGAATGCATCCCAAGTGCAGGGCTCGTTGATTGACGGTATTGCGCCGAGCTTCGAGAACATCGCTTCCAGCAAGTACCCGGTGTCGCGTCCGCTGTTCATCTACGTCAAGAAGGCACATATCGGCGTGATCCCGGGCATCACCGAGTTCCTCACCGAATTTGTCAGCCCGCGTTCGATGGGCTCTGAGGGCTATCTGGCCGGCAAGGGCCTGGTGCCGCTCAGCGCCTCGGAGTTCGCCAAAGTTCGCAAGACGGTGGGTGCCAAGTAAGGCACCACCGGATTTGCATACATTCGCTATTTATAGATTGGAGGTTTAATTGACGAAAACATTCGTGACCGCCACTGCCCTGGCCAGCTTGCTGGCGCTGAACATTGCACCGGCCCGCGCTGACGAAATCAGCGAACTCAAAGCGGCACTGCAAGCTCTGCAAAAGCGCATTGATCAACTTGAAACCAAGGCGCAGGAAGTGGAGGACACGAATGATCGTCAGACGGATCAGATCGCCAAGGTGCGCAGCAATGTTGGCGCATGGGTAGGCAATTTCACCTGGAAGGGTGACCTGCGCTATCGCAACGAGAACATAGACCAAGCTTATGTGGTGAGCCGTAACCGCGACCGTATCCGGTTGCGCACGGGCTTTGTCGCCAAGGCCAACGACACGCTGCGAGTCGAGATGCAATTGGCCACCGCAGAGGGTGGTGATCCGCGCTCGTCCAACCAGACCTTGACCGGTTCCAATTCGCGCAAGCCGATCTACATCGATCTGGCCTATGGTGAATGGAAGCCGACCAATGAGCTGACGTTGACCTTTGGCAAGATGAAGTATCCGTGGGTGCGGCCGGGTTCCAGTGTGTTGTTTGATGGTGACGTGAACCCAGAGGGCATTGCGTTGGGCTATAACGACGGCGCGCTGTTTGGTAGCACGTTTTATACCCAGCTCAAAGAGAACGCGACCAACGCGGAGATCTCCATGGGTGGCGGCCAGTTGGGCTACCGATTCAACATCAATTCATCCAGCAAGCTGATGTTGGCGGCCGGCTATTTCAGCTACAACAAAGTTCGCTACCAGTCGCCGTTCTATGACGGCACGTCAAACTTCGGCAATACGCTGCTCAACAACACTGTCGGCGACCTGTGCTACTCGACGCAGTACAGCGCCACCACGCCCAAGCTGTGCTGGGGCTACCAGGTGGCAGAGGGTATTGCGGAGTACTCGACCTTGGTCGACAACCGGCCGTTGTCGGTCTATGGCGACTACACACACAACTCTGCGGCCAAAAACGGTCTGGATACGGCCTACAGCCTGGGCTTTATGTATGGCCGCGCCAGCGACCCGCAAACCTGGGAAATTGGCTATTACTGGCAGCGGGTGCAGAAGGACGCGCTGTTTGCCCAGTACATTGACTCCGATTTTGGCGGGGGCAACTCCGATGCGGAGGGCGGGGTGATCAAGGCTGCCTATGCACCGGCACGCAATTGGACTCTGAACCTCACCTATTTCATGAACAAGACCAACCTGGCGGTGCCGGTGTCGGTTACCGGCGTCGGTTCGGTTTACAATCGCGAGTACAAGCGCTTGCAGCTGGACGCCAAC
Source organism: Pseudomonadota bacterium (assembly GCA_947449495.1). GTDB lineage: Bacteria > Pseudomonadota > Gammaproteobacteria > Steroidobacterales > Steroidobacteraceae > ZC4RG30. Next base: position 76,423 of record CANFSB010000003.1, on the reverse strand, counting down.
GTCAAGTTCTGACCGCCGCTCTGGGGCACAATGCCGGGCCGGTGGCAGAAGTGTCACCGGCCCGTCACGTTCTTGCGACACAGTATCGCGTTTAGTTGCCCTGAAACCTCTGCACCGTATTGCCACACATGACCCATTCCGTGCTTTTGGTGGCGCTGGCCGTTCTGGTGGTGATCGCGTTCTGGGTCGGTAAGTCCCGTGCGCTGTCGCTGGCCGGTGGCAGTAGCAGAAATCTGCATTCGCTACCGGGTTATTACGGCTTGTTGACGGCGTTGTGGTGCGCCATTCCGGCCCTGATTGTCATGTCGGTCTGGTCGCTCGGTCAGGATGCGATTCTGACGCACCTTGTTACCACCTCGATGCCCACTACGCTGCAACTCGCCCAGGGCAGTAGCCACGATTTGCTTCTAAACGAAATCCGCAATGTGGTGGCCGGTAACGTGCCTGCCGAGTTGGCCCGCCCCGAGGTGGTCACGGCCGCGCGTGAATACTCCAGGTTGCGGGGCATTGCCGATTTGTCGCTTGCCGCACTGGTGCTGGTGGTGGCGTTGTTTGGTTTGTTTGTGGTGCGCGCACGGCTGGCACCCACGCTGCGTGCGCGCAACGCCGTAGAGCGCATTGTCGAGTTGCTGTTGCTGGCCTGTTCCACCATTGCCGTGTTCGTCACGCTGGGTATCGTGCTGTCGGTGGTGTACGAGTCACTGCGGTTTTTCCACGCAGTGCCGGTCCACGAGTTTCTGTTTGGCCTCGACTGGAGCCCGCAGACCGCGATTCGAGCCGATCAAGTGGGCTCCTCTGGTGCTTTCGGTGCCGTGCCCTTGTTCCTGGGTACGCTGATGATCTCTGGTATTGCCATGCTGGTAGCAGTGCCCGTTGGGCTGTTCTCGGCTATCTACTTGGCCGAATACGCCGACCGTCGGCTGCGCTCGGTCATCAAGCCTGTGCTTGAGGTGCTGGCCGGTATACCCACTGTGGTCTATGGCTTCTTCGCTGCGCTGACAGTCGGGCCGTTGCTGCGAGGCATTGGCGAGAGCGTCGGCTTGGATGTGTCGTCCGAGAGCGCGCTGTCGGCGGGCTTGGTCATGGGCATCATGATCATTCCGTTCATCTCTTCGCTGGCCGATGACATGATTTCGGCAGTGCCGCAGTCGCTGCGCGATGGCGCCTATGCGCTGGGCGCGACGCGCTCCGAAACCATCCGTCAGGTGGTGCTGCTGGCCGCGTTGCCCGGCATCGTCGGTGGTGTGTTGCTGGCCATCTCGCGCGCTATCGGCGAGACCATGATTGTGGTGATGGCGGCAGGCCTGTCGGCCAAGATGACGGCCAATCCGCTGGAGGCGGTCACCACTGTCACAGTGCAGATCGTCACGTTGCTGACCGGCGACCAAGAGTTTGACAGCCCCAAGACACTGGCGGCCTTTGCATTGGGGCTGGTGCTGTTTGTGGTCACGCTGGTGCTTAACGTCATCGCGCTCAAGGTCGTACGCAAGTACCGGGAACAGTATGAGTAAGACGGTTGCACAGACGCGTGCCTTGGTAGAAAAGAGCCTGCGACGCCGGCGCTTGGCAGAGCTGCGCTTTCAGGCCTATGGCATTGCGGCAGTCAGCATCGGTGTGCTGTTTGTCATCCTGCTGTTCGGGTCGATCATCGCCAAGGGTGCACCGGCTTTTCGCCAAGCCTATGTCACGCTGGATGTGTTCATCGATCCTGAGGTCCTGTACCCCGATGGCACTGTCGATACAGAGTTGTTGGCCACGGCGGATTACGTGGCCTTGGTGCGAGGCAGTCTCAAACAGCGCTTTATGGATGTGGAAGGGCGCGCTGCCACGCGTCAGTTGGTCGAGTTGGTCAGTGGTTCTGCGGTTCAGGATCTGCAGGCATTGGTGCAGGCGGACCCTAAACGCGTCGGCACGCATCAGATGCTTACCTTCCTGGCCGATGACAAGGTGGACCAGTATCTCAAGGGCAATATCACCCGCAGTACGCCAGAGGTTGACCGCAGTCTTTCCGATCAGCAATTGGACTGGGTCGATGCGCTGAAGGCTAGCAAGGCGCTGGAATTACGATTCAACAAAGTCTTCTTTACGCATGGTGATTCGCGCGAGCCCGAGCAGGCCGGTGTGTGGGGCGCTGTGGTGGGCAGCCTGTATACGCTTGGCGTGACGCTGCTGCTGTCGTTCCCGGTAGCAGTGGCCACGGCTATTTATCTAGAGGAATTTGCGCGTCGCAATCGCTGGACGGATCTCATCGAGGTCAACATCAATAACCTGGCGGCAGTGCCATCTATTGTGTACGGCCTGCTGGGGTTGGCCATGTTCCTCAACTTCTTTGGCATGCCGCGCTCCGCGCCGCTGGTCGGTGGTTTGGTGTTGGCGCTGCTGACCTTGCCTACTATCATCATCGCTTCGCGCGCTGCACTCAAAGGCGTGCCTCCTTCGATTCGAGAAGCGGCAATCGGTATGGGCGCTTCGCCTATTCAAACCGTCTTGCACCACGTGTTGCCATTGGCCATGCCGGGCATGCTCACCGGCACCATCATCGGCATGGCCCGCGCCTTGGGCGAAACAGCGCCGCTGCTGATGATCGGTATGGTGGCCTTCATCGTCGATGTGCCGGGAAGTTTGTCGTCGCCTGCGACCGTCTTACCGGTGCAGGTGTTTCTGTGGGCTGACAGTCCCGAGCGCGCTTTTGTTGAGCGCACATCAGGTGCCATTTTGGTGTTGTTGGCGTTTCTGGTGCTGATGAACGCTACTGCCGTGATTCTGCGCAATCGTTTCGAGCGTCGCTGGTAGGCGATGCGCTTCCACACTCCGAGGCCTTACCTCCATGACTGACATTGCCAATTCGACGGTTCCGCCAGTGCCGCCCGAGTGCAAGACCACCGGTGTGGTCACGGTTCCGCAGCCGCTCATCACAGCGCGTGGCGTGAACGTTTTTTACGGCGACAAGCGTGCGCTCAAAGACGTAAGCATCGACATTGCCAACAACCAGGTTCTGGCAATGATCGGTCCGTCGGGATGTGGCAAGTCGACTTTCCTGCGCTGCTTCAACCGCATGAACGACACCATCGATGGTGCACGCGTCACCGGCTCTTTGCAGTTGGAAGGCCAGGACATCTACGAAAAACGCCAGGACGTGGTGCAGCTGCGCGCACGCATCGGCATGGTGTTTCAGAAGCCCAATCCGTTTCCCAAGTCCATCTATGACAACGTGGCTTACGGGCCGCGCATTCATGGTTTGGCCGCCGATCGCATCGAGTTGGATGAGATTGTGCAGACCAGCCTCAAGCGGGCAGGCTTGTGGGAAGAGGTCAAGGATCGTCTGGCCGCGCCGGGCACCAGCCTGTCGGGCGGTCAGCAGCAGCGTCTTTGCATTGCGCGCACTATTGCGGTGAACCCCGAAGTCATTTTGATGGACGAGCCCTGTTCAGCGCTCGACCCCATTGCCACCGCACGCATCGAAGATTTGATTGATGAGCTGCGCGCCAGCTACGCGATCATCATCGTGACCCACTCGATGCAGCAGGCGGCGCGCGTGTCGCAGCGCACCGCGTATTTTCATTTGGGTGATTTGATCGAGGTCGGTGAGACCGACCGCATCTTCACCAATCCCCGGCACAAGCTGACCGAGGATTACATTACGGGCCGCTTCGGCTGATCAGTCGATCATCCGCAGCAGCTCGTTGATCGAGGTCTTGCTGCGGGTTTTCTCGTCGACCTTCTTGACGATGACGGCGCAGGCCAGGCTGTAACGGCCATCGGCCGAAGGCAGGCTGCCCGGCACCACCACCGAACCCGGCGGCACGCGGCCGTAGCTGATCTGACCGGTCTCGCGATCATAGATGCGCGTGCTTTGGCTGATGAACACGCCCATCGCCAACACCGAGCCGCGACCGATGATGACGCCTTCGACCACTTCTGAACGTGCGCCAATGAAGCAGTCGTCTTCGATGATGGTGGGGGAGGCCTGCAGCGGCTCCAGCACGCCACCGATGCCCACACCGCCAGACAGATGCACGTTGCGACCGATCTGCGCACACGAGCCCACAGTGGCCCAGGTGTCGACCATGGTGCCGCTGTCCACATAGGCACCAATGTTGACGTAGGAGGGCATCAACACCACGTTGGGCGCGATGTAAGCGCCGCGGCGCGCAGTGGCCGCCGGCACGACGCGCACACCGCCGGCACGCAGTTGCACCGCATCCTGATCGGCAAATTTGAGAGGCACCTTGTCGTACCACCGCACGCCGCCGGAATCGATGATCTGGTTTTCATTGATGCGGAAGTACAGCAGCACCGATTTCTTGAGCCACTCGTTGACCTGCCAGCTGTCGCCGACCTGCTGCGCGATGCGCGCGCGGCCGCTGTCCAGCATGCCGATGCACTCTTCAATTGCTGCACGCGTGGCTGCATCGGCAGTGGCGGGGGTGATCTCGGCGCGACGCTCGAAAGCGGATTCAATTGTTTTTTGCAGTGTGTCGGTCATGGGGTGCAGCCGGTTGTCAGGGGAAGATGCGCATCCTGCGGTCAAGGCTGCGCCATGGCAAGCCATGCCGCAGGTCTAGGGCAGGGCTTATAAATTGCGCCGCAGCGCTGCCAGTAGTTTTTGTCGCAGTGCCTCTGCGGCTGGGCCGGGCAGAGGTTGCTGCGCAGTGTCGGTGACATAAAACACGTCTTCGGCGCGCTCGCCCACGGTGCTGACGCGCGCACCGAGCAAATCAACGCGCTCTTCCCAGAGCACTTTGCCGACATCGCACAGCAGACCGGGCCGGTCGCCGGCCACCAGCTCGACCACCGAGCGGTTGTTGTATTCGTCGGTGCTGACGGTGATGGTGGTGGGCGTGTTGAACATGCGCACTTGACGTGGTGCGCGACGCGACACAGCCAAGGGTGACTCTTCGGGACGCTGCAACGACACCCACAGCCGTTCGTTGATCTCGTTAATGCGTTCCGGGTCCGAGATGGGTGAACCTTGTTCCTCGAGCACGTGATAGATGTCGAGACTGCGACCATCTTCGGTGGGCGTAATGCGCGCATCGACAATGGTCAGGCCCAGTTGGTCGAGCACGGCTGTGGCGCGCGCAAAGCTGTGGCGGCGATGGGGTGCATAAATAAGCACTGCAGTGGTGCCGCGCTCACTCTCTGGATCAACGGCTACCAGTGGCTCGTCGCTGGCGGTGTCGCGGCTGATCAGCAGTTGCGTATGCCAAGCGATTTCCTCGGGCGTGTGGCGCAGGAAATAGGCGGCATTGAAACGTCCCCAGACGCTATCGATAGTCTCGTTGGCGATGTTTTGCGCTGACAGTAACGCCCGCGCACCGTCCTGCTGTTCGCGCAGTAGTTGGTCCTGATCGATGGGACTTTCAAGCCCCCGTCGCAGGGCGGCACGCACGCGCTCGTAGAACTCCTGGAACAGCGAGGCCTTCCACGAATTCCACAGCCGAGGATTGGTGCCCCGCACATCGGAGCAGGTCAGCACATACAAGTAGTCGAGATGGGTTTCATCGCCGACCATGGCGGCGAAGGCGTTGACCACCTGCGGGTCGCTGATGTCTTTCTTTTGGGCAGTTAACGATAACTGCAAATGATTGCGCACTAACCAGGCCACCAGTCTTGCGTCATAGCGGGATAGGCCTTGTTCGAGGCAGAAAGCCTCTGCATCTACCGAGCCCAGATCCGAATGATCACCGCCGCGGCCCTTGGCGATGTCATGGAATAGTGCGGCCAGATAGGCAATTTCTGGGCGGGGCAGGTTCTGCATTAAACCTGACAGTTGTGGTAATTCGTGGTCGTACTTGGGCATAGCCAAGCGGCGCAAGTTGCTCAGCACAAACAGCGTATGCGCGTCGACTGTGTAGGCATGGAACAGGTCGTATTGCATACGGCCGACGATGCGACCGAAGGCCGGGATGTAACGACCCAGCACGCCGTAGGTGTTCATGCGTCGCAGTTCATGCGTGACGCCCACCGGTGCGCGCAAAATCTCGAGGAACAAGCGGTGATGGCGCGGGTTCTGCCGGAACTCTTCGTCGATCAACCATAGGTTGCGCGCCACAGCGCGCATGGTCGAGGCGCGCACGCCACTGATTTGCGGGTTTTGCTGCAACAGCACGAACAGTTCGAGCAGCACCGACGGTGAGCGCGCGAAAATTTCCGGGCCTACTGCATCAAGGTAGCCATTGCGGATTTGAAAGCGCGGGTTCAGCGGCTGCGGCGGACTGTTGTCCGACAAAATCGCATCGCGAAACAGCTGCAACAGCAGTTCGTTGAGGAAGCTGACATCCAGCACAGTGCGGTAGTAACGCTGCATGAGCTGTTCGACAGCCAGTGTGTACGAGGCGTCTTCGTAGCCGAAGATCTGTGCCAGACGGATCTGATGATCAAACAGCAGTCGGTCTTCGTGGCGACCGGTGAGCACATGCAGGCCAAAGCGCACCTTCCACAGAAACGATTGCGCTGCCTTGAGTTTGCGCAGTTCGCCCTGCGTCAGATAGCCATGAGTAACCAGCTCATCGAGTGATTGGGCACCGAAGTGGCGCTTGGCAACCCAAGCAATGGTCTGCAGGTCGCGCAGCCCGCCGGGGCCGGTTTTGACATTGGGCTCGAGGTTGTAAGCAGTGTCGTTGGCCTTGGCGTGACGCTCCTGCTGTTCATGTACCTTGGCGGTGAAAAAGTCCCGCGCTGACCAGACATGCTCTGGTGCCAGCGCGACTTGCATTTGCAGCAACAGTTGCGCATCGCCTGCCAGCAATCGTGCTTCGATGAGCGTGGTCATCACTGTGACATCGGCCACGCTTTCTTCGGCGCATTGGTCAGGTGTGCGGACGCTGTGACCAGGCTCCAGTCCGATGTCCCACAGGAACGCGACCAGCCGTTCTATTTGGGCGCGTTCTGCTTCGTGCAGTGGCGCAGAGTCGGGCACCAGTACCAGCAGGTCGACGTCTGAAGCCGGGTGCAGTTCGCCGCGTCCGTAGCCGCCCACTGCCGCCAGCGTTAGCCGTGCGCCTAAGTCTGCATCGAGCTGTTGCTGCCAGGCTTGCTGCAACAGCAAGTCCAAAAATCGCGCGCGCGCGCGCACCAACGCATCAACCGAATACTCGGCAGTGAAAAATTCGTGCAGTTCGCGCTGCGACTGCTGCACAGCTGCGCGGAAGGCATCGGGTGTGTAGCCCTGATCTGCCAGCGTGGCAGCCAGGCCATCGAGCAGCGGCCAGTCGAGGTGTGCGGCCGGCTCGGCGCCTTCCTCGTCATCCAGCGCGGCCTGCTTCATCGACACCATGTGTACACCCGGTCCTGCGTCAGTTGCGTTCGAGTCTCCCCAAGGTCATGACCTCAAAACCGTCAGCGGTCACCAGCACCGTGTGCTCCCATTGTGCGGAGAGCGAATGGTCCTTGGTGACCACCGTCCAGCCGTCCGGCAGCAGCCGCACATGGCGGCGGCCAGCGTTGATCATCGGCTCGATGGTGAAGGTCATACCAGCCTGCAAGGTGATGCCCGTGCCGGGCTCGCCGTAGTGCAGTACTTGCGGGTCCTCATGATAAACCCTGCCGATGCCGTGGCCGCAGTATTCGCGCACCACCGAAAAGTTGTTCGACTCAACCAATGTTTGGATGGCATTGCCAATGTCGCCGAGTCGGATGCCGGGCCGCACCGTGCGGATACCGGCCCACATGGCCTCAAAACAGGTGTTGACCAGCCGCTCTGCCTGGACTGGCGGCTTGCCGACGAAATACATGCGGCTGGTATCGCCGTGAAAGCCGTCGTGAATCACTGTCACGTCGATGTTGATGATGTCGCCGGATTTGAGGCGTTTGTCGTTGGGGATGCCGTGGCAGACCACGTGATTGACGGACGAGCAGACCGTTTTGGGAAAACCGCGATAGCCCAGATTGGCCGGGATGGCCTGTTGGGTGTGGACGATGAAGTCGTGGCAGAGGCGGTCGAGTTCCTCGGTGGTGACCCCTGGCACGACGTGCGCTGTGATCATGTCGAGCACATCGGCGGCTAGCCGGCCGGCAACGCGCATCTGCTGCTGCTCTTGGACCGACTTGATGGTTATTTGCATGGGATCCTGATGGGGGTGGTCGCGCGGCGTCTAAGACATTGTTTGCGCGGGCTGTTCATGGTATAAAGCGCCGCCTTTTTTGGCAAACCAATCCAAGCGCGCATCGTCACTGGTGGCCGGGTGTTTCGACAGGGTTTAACAACCCCCTGCAGAAATTGCCGTCAGGGATGCGCGTCAGGCCCCAACCCGAACAGCAGGAGACACGATCATGGCAATTTCCATGCGCCAGATGTTGGAAGCAGGCGTCCACTTCGGACACCAAACACGCTTCTGGAACCCCAAGATGGCCCAGTACATCTTCGGCGAGCGCAACAAGATACACATCATCAACCTCGAAAAGTCACAGCCGATGTTCGTTGAGGCAGCTGCCTTCGCGCGTCATGTCGCTGCCGATGGCGGCACTGTGCTTTTCGTGGGCACAAAGCGCTCGGCCCGTGAGGCCGTGCAGAAGGAAGCCGTGCGTTGCGGCATGCCCTTCGTGAACCAGCGTTGGCCGGGCGGCATGCTCACCAACTTCAAGACCATCCGCCAGTCAATCAAGCGGCTGATGGAGCTCTCGGATCTGGACAGCACCGGTGCTCTGGACAAGCGTTCCAAGAAAGAAGCGCTGCAGATGCGCCGTGAGATGGGCAAGCTCGAGAAGAGCCTCGGCGGCATTAAGCACATGGGTTCACTGCCCGACGTGCTGTTTGTCATCGACGTGGGCCACGAAAAGATCGCGTTGCAAGAGGCTGCCCGTCTGGGTATCCCGGTCGTGGCTGTGGTCGACACCAACTGCTCGCCTGATGGCGTCGATTACGTGATTCCGGGCAACGATGACGCGATGCGCGCCATCCACCTGTACGCATCGGGCGTGGCCGATTCGATTCTTGAGGGCAAGTCCTCGGTGCCGCAGGCCGCCGCCTCGGAAGACGATTTTGTTGAACTCGACGAGGCGGGCAATCCGCGTCGCCGCGCTCCTGGCGGTGGTGGTGGCCGTGGCCGTGCCCGCCCGCAGGCCACTGTGCGTCACAAGGGCGTCGTGTCCGACGTCAGCGAGACCCCGGAGCCGGGTGCACCGGCGCTGGTCACAGATGCAGAGCTCGATGAGCCGGGCGCCGACGTCAAGGCGCCGGCTGCCAAGGATGCCGGTGCGCTGCGTCGTCGTCCTGTTGCGCCCACCGGCGCACCGCGTCGCGGAGGTCGTTGATCATGAGCGTTACTGCCGAATCCGTCCGCCAGCTGCGCGAGCGCACTGGCGCCGGCATGATGGAGTGCAAGCGTGCGTTGGTTGAAACCAACGGCGATCTGGACGCTGCCGCTGAACTGATGCGCAAGCAGGGTCTGGCCAAGGCAGATAAGAAGGCCTCGCGTGTGGCCGCCGAAGGCGTCATTGCCACGGCGGTGTCGGCCGATGGCAAGACGGCCGTCATGGTCGAAGTCAATTGCGAGACCGACTTCGTCGCTCGCGGTGACGACTTCACCGGGTTTGCCGCTGCGGTGGCTGCTGCCGCTTTGGCCGGCAACCCCGCCGATGTCGAAGCGCTGTTGGCGTTGGCCGGTCCTGCCGGTCAGGCCATCGACGAGCTGCGTCGTGTGTTGATCGCCAAGATTGGCGAGAACATCAGCGTGCGCCGCTTCGTGCGCGTTGAGTCGGCCGGTTCGCTGGGCAGCTATCTGCACGGCACCCGTATCGGCACGTTGGTTGCGATCGAAGGTGGCGATGCTGCCTTGGCCCGCGATCTGGCCATGCATGTGGCAGCTAGCAGCCCGCGTTATCTGTCGGCCGCACAGGTCCCGGCAGAAGACGTGGCTAAAGAGCGCGCCATCCGCATCGAGATCTCGCTGAACGACGAAAAGAACAAGGGCAAGCCTGAGGCTGTTCTGGTCAAGATCGTCGAGGGTGGACTCAACAAGTGGTTCAACGAGATCACGTTGATGGGTCAGCCTTTCGTCAAGGACGACAAGCTGTCGATTGAAAAGCTGTTGGCTGCGGCTTCGGCCAAGGTCACGCGCTTCGAGCGTCTTGAGGTCGGTGCCGGCATCGAGAAAAAGCAGGAAGACTTCGTTGCAGAAGTTATGGCACAGGCAAAAGGCAGCGGCCATTAAGGCCGGTTATGCCAACAAAACCCCGCACTTTGCGGGGTTTTTTTTAGGAGCAGACAAACATGGGTGAATCCGGATACAAGCGCATCCTTGTGAAGTTGTCGGGTGAGGCGCTGCTCGGCGAGGCCGAGTACGGCATCGATCCTTTGATGCTCAAGCGCGTCGCGACTGAGTTGCAGGAAGTGTGCGCAATGGGCGTGCAAGTGGCCGTGGTCATCGGCGGTGGCAACATCTTCCGCGGTGCAGGCCTGGCACGTGCCGGTATGGATCGCGTGACGGCCGATCAGATGGGCATGCTGGCCACCGTGATGAACGCCTTGGCTATGCAAGACGCGCTGGAGTCCATTGGCACCCATGCGCGCGTGATGTCTGCCATCCGTATCAACGAAGTGGCCGAGGACTTCATTCGCCGTCGCGCTGTGCGCCATCTTGAAAAGGGTCGCGTGGTTATTTTTGCGGCAGGCACCGGCAATCCGTTCTTCACCACCGATACCGCAGCCAGTCTGCGTGCCATAGAGATCGGTGCGGAACTGCTGATCAAGGCCACCAAGGTCAATGGTGTCTATTCCGATGACCCGGTGCGCAATCCGTCGGCCACTCGCTATGAGCGCTTAAGCTTTGACCGCGTGCTGGACGATCGCCTGTCTGTCATGGATGCTACGGCGATCGTGATGTGCCGTGACAATCGCCTGCCACTGCGGGTGTTTAATCTCGGCAACACCGGTGATTTGCCACGCATGGTGCGTGGCGAGGATATCGGTACGCTGGTTACCTTCGACTGACACGTTCCGGAGCCCCGAACATGCTCGATGACATCAAGAAAGACGCACTGGCTCGCATGCAAAAGTGCATCCAGTCCTTTCAGGCAGACCTTAAAAAGCTGCGCACCGGCCGCGCCCATCCCAGCTTGGTGGAAGGCCTCAAGGTAGACTTTTACGGCAGCGAGACGCCGCTTTCGCAGGTGGCCAATATCGCCATCGAAGATGCGCGCACTATTGTGATCACGCCGTGGGACAAGAACGTGGTTGGCGCTGTCGAAAAGGCCATCCACAAGTCCGACTTGCACCTCACACCCATGACTGCAGGCGCAGTCATCCGCGTGCCACTGCCGCCGCTGACCGAGGAGCGTCGTCGCGACATCCTCAAGGTGGTGCGCCAGGACGCCGAGAACGCCAAGGTTGCGGTGCGCAACGTGCGCCGCGATGTGCTGGCCGATGTCAAAGAGGCCCTCAAGGCCAAGTTGATTTCGCAGGACGATGAGCGCCGTGCGCAGGACGACATCCAGAAACTCACCGACCGCTTCACGGGTGAGGTTGATCAGCACGTGGCTGGCAAGGAAAAAGAGATCCTGCAGGTCTGACGCGTATGGCGCTGCCGCGGCATGTCGCGATCATCATGGATGGCAATGGCCGCTGGGCGCGAAAGCGCTTGCTGCCACGCGTGGCCGGGCATCGTGCGGGCGTTACGCCGGTACGGGTGTGCATCGAACAGTGTGTTCGGCAGAACATAGCCGCCCTGACTCTGTTTGCCTTCAGCAGCGAAAACTGGGCGCGCCCCCCTGAAGAGGTTGGCAGCCTGATGGGCCTGTTTCTCGATGCATTGGATCGCGAGATCGACGAGTTGCAGAGCAACGGTGTGCGGCTGCGATTCATCGGCGAGCGTCACAATCTGTCTCAGGTGCTGCAGCAGCGCATTAGCTCAGCCGAGTCGCGTACCGCTGGCAATAGCCGTCTGGCACTGCAGATTGCGGTCAGCTATGGCGGGCGGTGGGATCTGGTTGAGGCAACGCGTCTGCTGGCGCAGCGCTGCGCAGCGGGCACGCTGTTGCCGCAAGACATCGACGAGTCGCTGCTGTCGTCCACGTTGTCGGTTGCAGACTTGCCCGATCCAGATCTGTTCATCCGCACCGGCGGTGAGCAGCGCATCAGCAATTTCCTGCTGTGGAATCTGGCTTACACCGAACTGTATTTCACAGACCAGCTCTGGCCCGATTTTGATGCGGCAAGTTTTCAGGTTGCGCTGGACTGGTTTGCCAGTCGTAACCGTCGCTTTGGGCTCACTGGCGAACAGGCAGGGGCGGGTAGCTGATGCTGCAGCGCTTGCTCACTGGGGTCATTGCCGCCGTGGCGCTGCTTGCGGTGCTGCTGCTGGGGCCACCGTGGGCCACGGTGCTGTTGCTGGGGGCAGCGGTGGGCTTGGGTGCCTGGGAGTGGTCAGCCTTCGTCCTGCCGCCGGCCCGGCTGCTGCGTGCGGTGTACGTATTGCTCACGCTGGGCTTGCTGGTGGACTTCTGGCGTGTCACCCAAGCGCCTGCCGCCCTGCGCGTGCTGTTGGTGGTGGCCGCGCTGTGGTGGGTGCTGGCGCTGGCGTGGGTGGTGCTGGCACCGCAGCGCCGGGCAGGGCCTTTGATGGGCGCGTTGGTCGGCTGGCTGGTGCTGGTGCCGGCAGGCGTGGCACTGCTGCACCTGCGCTTGTCCTTGCCGCAGGGGCTGCATTGGCTGCTGCTGGCGCTGTTTATCGTGTGGGTGGCCGACAGTGGCGCCTATTTTGCCGGCCGGGCGGTAGGCCTCCACAAGCTGGCCCCGCAAGTCTCGCCAGGTAAGACCTGGGAGGGTGCGGCCGGTGGTTTACTGCTGGTGGCGGTGTTGGCTTGGTTTGCCGCGCCGGTACTGGGCCAGCAGCCTTCAACGCTGCTGGCACTGTGTGTGCCCGTGGCGGTGTTTTCGATAGTCGGTGATCTGGCTGAGAGCCTGTTCAAGCGCCATGCCGGCCTTAAAGACAGTGGTCAGCTACTGCCCGGCCATGGCGGAATCCTCGACCGCCTAGACAGTCTGTTTGCGGTGGCGCCGCTGTTGTTGCTGGGTCTCTTGCTGCAGGGGGCTGCATGATCGGCGTTGCGGTGCTCGGATCTACGGGCAGCATTGGCGAGAGCACGCTGGACGTGCTTTCGCGCCACCCCGAGCAGTTTCGGGTCACGGCGCTGGCAGCCGGTCGCAATGTCGACAAACTCGAGGCGCAGTGCCTGCGCTGGCAGCCCGATTACGCAGCTTTAGGCGATGCTGACGCTGCCGCTCAGCTGGCCGAGCGGCTGCGTGCCGCCGGGCTGCACACGCAGGTCAGCGGCGGCCCTGCTGCCATCGAAGCGCTGGCTACGCTCTTTGAGGTGCAGTACGTGATGGCGGCGATTGTTGGTGCCGCAGGGCTGGCCTCGACCTTGGCGGCAGCGCGTGCCGGGAAGCGGCTGCTGTTGGCCAACAAAGAAGCCTTGGTGATGTCCGGGCACTTGCTGCTGGATGCGGTGCGCAGTGGCGGCGCCACGCTGATTCCCATCGACAGCGAGCACAACGCCATCTTCCAGTGTCTGCCGCAGGGCAGTGAAGTCGGGCGCGCACCGGCCGGCGTGCGCCGCCTGCTACTGACCGCCTCGGGTGGTCCGTTTCGTGATTTTGCGGGGGATCTGTCTACCGTTACTCCCGAGCAGGCCTGCGCCCATCCCAATTGGGTTATGGGCCGCAAGATTTCCGTCGATTCGGCCACCCTGATGAACAAGGGTCTGGAGCTGGCCGAGGCCTGCCTGCTGTTCGGCCTGCCGCCCTCCCAGGTGGAGGTGGTGATACACCCGCAGAGCGTCATTCACTCCATGGTCGAATACCTCGATGGCTCGGTGCTGGCGCAACTGGGTTCGCCAGATATGCGCACTCCCATCGCCCATGCGCTGGCCTGGCCGCAGCGCTTTGAGGCCGGTGTACACTGGCTCGATTTTATTAAGCTAGGTCGGCTCGATTTTCGCAGCCCCGACCTGCAGCGTTTCCCTTGCCTGCGGTTGGCAGGAGAGGCGATAGCGGCCGGGGGCACTTCCACAGCTCTGCTCAATGCGGCCAACGAGGTTGCAGTAGAGGCTTTTCTCGACAGGCGACTGAACTTTCTGGACATTGCAGTGGTCATTGAATCGGTACTGGCAAATGTTGCGGCGGTTTCCGCCGACACGCTCCGTGCTGTGTTGTCCGCTGATGAGGCGGCCCGTGTTGCGGCACGCGAGTGTGTCGCGCGCTGTTCGTCTACCACTGCAGGAGGTTCACGATGATGCTCTCCTGGCAGCACTTGCTGGCATTCCTGGTGGCTATCGCCTTGCTGGTGGCGGTGCACGAGTTCGGTCACTACTGGGTGGCGCGCCGGCTCGGCTTCAAAGTGCTGCGTTTCTCCATCGGTTTCGGCCCGCCGCTGATTACCCGGGTGGCGGGTCCCGATCGCACCGAATACATGCTCTCGGCCATACCGCTGGGCGGCTACGTCAAGTTGCTCGATGAGCGCGAGGGTGAGGTCGCCTCGCACGAGGTACATCGGGCTTTTACGCGCCGGCCGCATTGGCAGCGCATTCTGGTGTTGCTGGCAGGCCCGGCCTTCAATTTCATTTTTGCCATTTTGCTGCTGGCAGGCATGTACCTGGTCAGCGGCATTACCGAACTTCGCCCGGTCATCGGTTTGGTACGCATCGATTCGCCGGCTTATCTGGCAGGCCTGCGCAATGGCGATACGGTGACACGGTTCGATGGCCAGCCAGTGCAGGCGCAAGCGGCAGTGATGTTGGGGCTGCTCGACCGGCTCACCGGCGTTGGCCGCGCCACGCTGACCGTGACCGATGACAGTGGCCGGCAGCGCGAAGTGGTCATGCAGGTAGCCGATGCGCAGGCGCGGCGCGAGCTCACAGAGCCCGATCGGCTCATGAGCGGTCTGGGGTTCTCGTTCTGGCAACCGCCCATTGCTCCGGTGTTGGGCACGGTAGTGGCCGGTGGACCTGCTGCAGCGGCGGGACTGCAGGCCGGCGACAGGGTGCTCAGCGTGGATGGCGAGCCCATTACAGACTTTCTGCAGCTGCGCCAAAAGATCGAGCCGATGGGCGGCCGCAGTGCGGTCATCGGCTATCTGCGTGCCGGCACCGAGGCCACTGCGCGCATCGATATTCCGGCCGAGAAGGTCGGCGAGCGCACGGTGGGCCGCATTCACGTCACCCCGGCGGCCGGGACGCGCTATCCGGACAGCATGCTGCACCATCAGTCGCTGGGGCCGCTGCAGGCGCTAGGCGCCGGCGTTGCCGAAGCTTGGAATATGACGGCGCTGCAGGCGCGCATGTTCTGGCGCATGTTGCGTGGTCAGGTGTCGCTTAAGAATCTCAGTGGGCCGCTCACAATCGCCGAATATGCGGGCGATTCGGCAGCGGCCGGAGCGGGGGCCTTTTTGGGCTTCCTGGTGCTCATCAGCTTGAGTCTGGGCTTCCTCAATCTGCTGCCTGTGCCCATGCTCGATGGCGGCCAGGTGGTCTATCAGGCCATCGAGTGGCTGCGGGGGTCGCCACTGCCCGAAAGGGCACAAGCAATTGGACAGCAATTTGGCATAGCATTGCTGGTTTTATTAATGGGCGTCGCGTTGTTCAACGACATCGCGCGACAGTTCGGCTGAAGCCCCCTTACTCCACGGCGGTTATGCAATGAAGTCCGGAGCGATCCTCGCATCGCTGGTGTTGTGTACGTACCTGCCCTGCGCCCGTTCGCAGGTCACGCAGGGCGACGATTCGCGGTTCACCGTCGGCGACATCCGGCTGGAAGGCCTGCAGCGTGTGTCCGAGGGAACCGTATTCAACTACCTGCCTGTCAACATCGGTGATGACCTGGGGCCGCAGCGTGTGCGCGAGGCCCTCAAAGCGCTGTATGCCACTGGCTTCTTCCGGGATGTAGAGCTGCGCCGTGATGGCAGCACTTTGGTCATCGCCGTGCGTGAGCGTCCGTCCATCGAGTCCTTCGAGCTCAAGGGCAACAAGGACATCAAGACCGAAGAGCTCTCCAAGTCGCTGCGCAACGTGGGTCTGGCCACCGGCAAGACCTTCGACCGTTCGGTGCTCGAGGACGTCAAGCAATACCTCACCGACCAGTACTACAGTCGCGGCAAATATGGCGTGCGTATCAACGCCACGGTCGAAGACCAGCCCGACAACCGGGTACGTGTAAAGATCGACATCAAAGAAGGTCAGCGCGCCAAGATTCGGCAGATAAGCGTGGTGGGTAACACCAAGTTCAAGGAAAAAGACATCCTCGAAACGCTGGAGCTCAAGACCCCGCGCTGGAACTCCTGGTACAAGCAGAACGACCGCTATTCGCGCGAATCCCTGCAAGGTGACCTCGAGAAGGTTAAATCCTGGTATCAGGATCGCGGCTACGCCAACTTCCAGATCGAGTCGGCCCAGGTCGCCATCGCGCCCGAAAAAGACGACATGTTCATCACGGTGAACATCAACGAGGGAACGGTCTACAAGATTGCTGACGCCAAACTGGCCGGCAACACCATCGTCCCAGAAGATCAGATGCGCGCACTGATCCTGCTGCGTCCCGGTCAGATCTACTCGCAGCGGATGATCGCCGCTACGCAGGAGCTGATGCAGAACCGCTTGGGCGAGGAGGGCTTTGCCTTCGCCAAGGTCGATCCTGTGCCGCATCTGGATGAAGAAAAGCAGGAAGTGTCGATGACCTTTCTGGTGGATCCGGGCAAGCGTGTGTACGTGCGGCACGTGGAGTTTGCCGGCACCACTCGCACCAACGATCTGGTGATGCGTCGTGAGATGCGTCAACTAGAGGGTGCCTGGCTGTCCAACATTGCGCTGGAGCGTTCCAAGCAGCGTCTGCAACAGCTGAGCTATTTTGAAAAGGTGGAGTTCGACAAGACCAAGGTCGACGGTTCCGACGACTTGGTAGACGTCAAATACACCATCAAGGAAGGCCCCAGCGCGCAGTTGCAGGGCAGCATCGGGTACTCGGCGTCTTATTCCTTCATGCTCAGCGGCAGCTATGCAGATGCCAATTTTCTCGGTACAGGCAAGCGCTTTGCACTGGATCTGAGCACCGGCCGCTACAGCAAGATGGCGAGCTTCTCGTACACCAACCCGTACCTGAGCATCGACAACCTGTCGCGCACGCTGAGCCTGCGTTACAGCGACGTCACGCAGTTCGTGTCGGCGTCGTCAGACTTCTCGTCCAAGACCATTGCAGCGGGTATGGAGTTTGGCTATCCGATCACTGAGTTCCAGGGCATCCGGTTCGGCGGCACGCTGCAAAGCGCGCAGCTGCTGACCACTTCGTCGGGCAGTGCGTTGCAGGCTCGTGAGTGGGTGCAGAACAACGGCAAGGCGTTCTCCAGCAGTGCGGTCGATACCCAGGGCGGTATCTTCGAGTTCTATGGCACCAAGTTCCTCACTGCAGAGGTGACAGCGGGCTGGTTCATCAACTCACTCAATCGCGGCCTGTTCCCGGATCGCGGCATGCGTCAGTCGGTGTCGGCTTCCACCACAGTGCCGGGCAGCTCAGTCAAGTACTGGGTGGCCAACTATGATCTGGTGCAGTACGTGCCCATTTGGCGGCGCTTCACCGGTTCGCTCACGCTGCGCGGCGCCTATGGCGACAGCTATGGCGGCACCACCTCGTTGCCGCCGTTCCGCCAGTTCTATGGCGGCGGCCCCGATTCGGTGCGCGGCTTTCGCGAGAGCCGTCTGGGACCCAAGGACAACTTCGGTAATCCCTATGGCGGCAACCTGTTGGTTTCCGGCCGTGCCGAAGTCATCATGCCCATGCCCGAGAAGTGGCAGACCAGCGCTCGCGTCAGTCTGTTCTATGACATTGGCAACGTGTTTTCGACCAATAAGAACCTAAAGTTCTATGGCATGGACGGGGTGACCCCGGTCACCTACGATTTCAAATATGCTAACCTGCGCCGCTCCACCGGCATCGCAGTGCAATGGCTCGCGCCGCTGGGTATTTTCCGGTTCAGTTA
Source organism: Pseudomonadota bacterium (assembly GCA_947449495.1). Lineage (GTDB taxonomy): Bacteria > Pseudomonadota > Gammaproteobacteria > Steroidobacterales > Steroidobacteraceae > ZC4RG30. Next base: position 58,457 of record CANFSB010000003.1, on the reverse strand, counting down.
CGCGCTGCCCCTGAACGCGTCTGACGGCGACACCGTCCGGTTTAAGGACGAGAAGGAACAGTTCCAGTTTTCGGTCGGTCAGGCGTTCTGATGCCTGTACCGGGTTCAACGGAGGATGTTTAGCGTGAATTTCAAGCTCAAGTCTGTGATCGCCGCTGCGGTACTTTGCGGTTCCTTGCTGTCGGCCCCCGCGCTGGCAGACCTCAAGGTCGGTGTGGTCAATTACCAGCGCCTGATGGCCGAATCGCCCCAAGCCAAGGTGGCTACCGATGCCATCCGCAACGAGTTCACGCCGCGTGAGAATGAGCTGCAGCGCACGCAGACCTCGCTCAAGACCAAGGAAGAGAAGCTGGCCAAAGACGCCGCCACCATGAGCGACGATCAGCGCGCCCGCGCCGAAAAAGACTTGCGCGATGGGGCTCGCGATCTGCAGCGCCGTCAGCAGGAGCTGCAAGATGACTTTAATGCCCGCCGCAATGAAGAGATGGGCCGGCTGCAGAAGTCTTTGGTAGACGAGGTGCAGGCCTATTCCAAAGCACAGGGTTTCGACCTGGTGCTGGCTGATGGCGTCATCTATGTCACCAATGGTCTGGATATCACTCCGGCCATCATCACCAGCTTGCAGAATCGCAAGGCCGCACCGGCCGCCAAGCCGGCTGGCAAGTAAGGCGCAGGCTGCGCGGGCGTTCCCGCAGCCTTCCCCATGGCTCTGACGCTAGGTCAGCTCGCTGTCCGCTTTGGCTGCGAGCTGCACGGCAACCCCGATATCTATGTCGAGTCTGTCGGCACTCTCGACTCTGAGGGTGCAGTGCTGGGCTTTGTGGCCAGCAAGGCCTATCTGCCCGAGCTCCTCGCCGCCCGTGTAGCCGCTGTAGTGGTCGACGCCAAGTTGGCACCGCAGTCGCCGGTACCCGCGCTGGTTAGCGCCAACCCACACGCCACGTTTGCTCGTATAGCCACTCTGCTGCATCCGCAGTCGGTGGTAGTGCCTGGTGTTCATCCCACTGCGCTGGTGCATCCCGACGCGCAAGTTGATCCCACCGCTGAAGTAGGGCCTTGGTGCATGGTGGGCGCCGGCTCCAAAATCGGTGCCAGAACGCTGTTGGGCCCGCACTGCACAGTCGGCGCGCAAGTCACCTTGGCCGATGACGTGCGCCTGCTGGCGCGGGTTACGGTGTGTGATGGCGTCAGCATCGGCGCACGCAGCACGCTGCACCCGGGCTGTGTGGTCGGTTCAGATGGCTTTGGTTATGCGCGCGAAGGGCAGGGCTGGACCAAGGTGCCGCAGGTGGGCACGGTGCGGGTGGGTGAGGACGTGGAGATCGGCGCCAATACCACCATCGATCGCGGCGCGCTGGGCGATACGGTGATCTGTGACGGCGTCAAACTTGATAACCAGATCCAGATTGCCCACAACGTGGTCATCGGCGAGCACACGGCGGTGGCGGCCTGCGTCGGCATTGCTGGCAGCACACGCATCGGCAAACGTTGCATGATTGGTGGCGGCACTGGCATGGCTGGCCATCTGGTGCTGGGCGACGATATTTTCATCACCGGCTTTGGCATGGTCACGCGATCCATCGATAAGCCCGGTCTTTATTCCAGCGTCTTGCCGGTCGAAGAGGCGCGCAGTTGGCGGCGCATCGTCGGCCGCATCAAGCGTCTCGATTCAATGGCAGCGCGGCTTGCCGCGTTGGAGAAGTCCGCGGGTGTCGCGGCTGCACTGCAACAGGAAGACAGCGATGACTGAACCCACGTTCATGGATATTCAAGCGATCCTCAAATACCTGCCGCACCGCTATCCGTTTTTGCTGGTGGATCGGGTGCTGGCCTGCAACAAGGGTGTCGATATCCGCGCCCTCAAGAATGTCACCTTCAACGAACCGCAGTTCACGGGACACTTCCCCGAACGGCCGGTGATGCCCGGGGTGTTGCAGCTAGAGGCCTTGGCACAAACCGCCGGCATCCTCACCTATGCCACGCTCGGCAAAGTGCCCAACGCCACCACGCGCTTTTATTTTGTCGGCATCGACAAGGCGCGCTTTCGCCGCCCTGTGTTGCCGGGTGATCAGTTGATCCTCACCGCCAAGGTGGAGCGCAACATGAAAGGCATCTGGAAACTCTCTACTGCTGCCTATGTCGATGGTGAAGAGACCACCTCGGCCGAGATGATGCTGTTTCCCGACGCTGACAACGCCACGCCCTTTGAGACGGCCTGAGGCACGCACATGGCACGCATCGATTCCCGCGCAGTGGTGTCGTCCAGCGCCGAGTTGGCTGACGATGTGGAAGTGGGTCCCTTTGCCTATATCGGCGACAACGTGGTCATCGGACCGCGTTGCTGGATCGGCCCGCATGCAGTCATCAACGGCCCTACTAGCTTGGGTGCCGACAATCGCGTATTTCAGTTCGCTTCGTTGGGCGACGCGCCGCAGGACAAAAAATATAACGGCGAGCCCACACGGCTGGAAATCGGCGATCGCAATATCTTTCGCGAGTACTGCACCGTCAATCGCGGCACGGTCACCGGCAATGGCGTGACGCGACTGGGTGACGACAACATGTTGCTGGCCTATACCCACGTGGGGCACGACTGCACCTTGGGCAACAAGATCGTGCTGTCGAATCTGGTGATGCTTGGCGGTCATGTCGAGTTGGGTGACTGGGTGATCATGAGCGGCTACGCCGGCGCGCATCAGTTCACCAAGATCGGCGCGCATGCCTTCATCGGCAACAACACTGCAGTGACGCGTGATGTCCCGCCCTATGTGCTGGCGTCGGGTCATCCGGCTGAGCCGATCACCATCAACTCCGAAGGGCTCAAGCGCCGCGGATTTTCTGCCGAACAGATCCGCACCATCAAAAACGCCTATCGAGTGCTGTATCGCAGCGACCTTAAGTTGGAAGAGGCAGTCGAGAAGCTCACGCAGATGGCGGCAGAGCATGAAGAACTGCGAATCTTCGTCGACTTCATCGCCAACTCCACGCGCAGCCTGGTGCGCTGACCCGTGACGCAGCCACTGCGCGTTGCGCTGGTGGCGGGCGAAGCCTCCGGCGATCTGCTCGGCGCGGCGTTTATGGCTGCGCTGCGCCAGTTGCATCCTAACGTCACCTTCATTGGTGTGGCCGGGCCGCGCATGATCGCGGCCGGTTGTACGGCACTGGCGCACAGCGAAGAGCTGGCGGTGATGGGCCTGTTCGAAATACTTCGGCATCTGCCGCGCTTGCTGCGGCTGCGGCGGCGCATCCGTCGCGAGTTACTCGAGTTGCAACCGGATGTCTTTGTAGGCATCGACGCGCCAGAGTTCAATCTTGGGCTGGCGCGCCAACTGCACGACTCTGGCCGCGTCACCGTGCAATACGTCAGTCCGCAGGTCTGGGCCTGGCGTCAGGGTCGAGTGCGCAGCATCTGCGCAGCTGTGGATTTGGTGCTATGCCTGCTGCCCTTTGAGACTGCGTTTTACGCGCGTCACGCCGTGCGTGCAGAGTTCGTCGGGCACCCGTTGGCGGATCAGATCCCGCTGCACAGTGACCGCAGTGCGGCACGCACTGCATTGGGTTTACCGCTGGATGCCACGGTCATCGCGTTGCTGCCGGGCAGCCGCATGGGCGAGGTAACACGTCTGGGGGCAGACTTTGCAGCCACCGCTGTGCTGCTGGCGTCGCGTGCTGCGCCGGGTCAGGCCCCGCTGTTCATTGCGCCGATGGCCACTGCCAAGGTGCGTGAGGTGTTCGCCGCACAGGTGGCGGCCGCCGGGGCACAGGTGACGCTGCTTGATGGAGAGTCGCGATTGGTCCTGGCGTCGGCCGATGCCGTGTTGGTGGCGTCGGGCACGGCAACGCTTGAAACGCTGCTAACCAAACGTCCGATGGTGGTGGCCTACCGGTTGGCACCGTTGACCGCTTTTTTGGCCAAGCACCTCGGGTTGGTCAAGGTGCAGTACTTCTCGCAGCCGAACCTGCTGGCAGGCGAGAGGCTGGTGCCAGAGTTTCTACAGTCGCAAGTCACGCCGCAGGCTTTGGCCGATGCGCTGACACAGCAGCTGACCGACGCCGGCGCGCGACCGCATCGCGAGGCTGCATTTGAGGCCATCCATCTGCAACTGCGTCAGGACGGCGCCAGCAAAGCCGCTGCGGCAGTGTTGGCCCTGTTGCATGACCGTGGCATCGGGGTCTGATGCACAGCCTGCTGGCCGGTGTGGATGAGGCTGGACGAGGCCCGCTGTTCGGCCCGGTGTATGCCGCTGCCGTCATTCTGGACCCGCAGCGTCCCATCGTGGGGCTGCGCGATTCCAAGCAACTGTCCGAGGCGCGGCGCGAAGCGCTGGCCGTGCAGATCCGCGAGCACGCGCTGGCCTGGTCAGTGGCCTGGGCGGACAGCGAGGAGATCGACGCGCTCAATATCCTGCAGGCCACATTTCTGGCGATGCGTCGTGCGCTGCTGGGGCTGCGTTTGCGACCGCAGCACGTGAGTGTGGATGGCAACCGGCTGCCGCCGCTGGCTGATCTGTGCGACCGCGCCGAGGCGGTGGTCAAGGGTGACGCCAAAATCCCGGCCATCAGCGCCGCCTCCATTTTGGCTAAGTGCGCCCGGGATCGCGTGCTGGTTGGGCTAGATCTGGTGTATCCGGGATACCGGCTGGGGGAGCACAAGGGGTACCCTACGGCGGAGCATTTGGCCCTGCTGCGCGAGCGCGGGCCATCGCCGCTGCACCGTCTTTCTTTTGCCCCTTTGCGCAATCGCTGATCGCCATCCATGAGTGTTTCTTTCGTCCACTTGCGTGTGCACACCGAGTATTCATTGCTCGATAGTGTCGTGCGCGTGCCCGAATTGATGAGCGCTGTGGCCAAGGCCGGCATGCCGGCTGTGGCGCTGACCGACGAGGCCAATCTGTTTGCGCTGGTCAAGTTCTACAAGGCCGCGCTGGCGGCAGGCATCAAGCCGTTGGTGGGTGTTGATCTGTGGCTCGCAGACGGCGGCGATCGCGATCCTCCGCTGCGCCTGACACTGCTGTGCCAGAGCGAAATCGGTTATCTGAATTTGTCGCGGCTGGTCAGTCGCGGTTATCTGCATGGCAAGCGCCGTGATACCCCGCTCATCGAACGTGACTGGCTCACGCCAGACACCGTGGCGGGTTTGATCGCGTTGTCGGGTGCGCTCGAGGGTGATATCGGGCGCAGCTTGCTCGCAGGCAAGGCGGCTGAAGCGCGCCGTCAGCTACAGGACTGGCAGCAGTTGTTCGGTGATCGCTATTACTTGGAACTGCAGCGTGTCGGACGCAGCGGCGAGGAGGCTTACATTGCCGGCGCACTGCAGTTGGCTGTGGAGTGCCAGGTGCCGGTGGTGGCCACCAACGACGTGCGCTTTCTGGCTGAGGATGAGTTTGACGTACACGAGGCGCGAGTGTGCATTCAGGACCGCACGCAGTTGGCCGATCCGTCGCGGCAACGCAAATACACGGCCAAGCAGTACCTGCGCCCGCCCGAAGAAATGGCGGTTTTGTTTGCTGATTTGCCTGAAGCGCTCACCAACAGCGTTGCCATTGCGCAGCGCTGCAGTCTGCCGCTGAAGCTTGGCGAGAGTCGCTTGCCGGACTATCCGGTGCCCGATGGACGCAGTGCCGATGACTTCATTCGCGCCGAGTCGGCCGACGGTTTGGCGCAGCGTTTGGCACGGCGTATTGCCGATGGTGTTAGCGACGACATCTATCACGCACGTTTGCAGCGCGAGCTCGATGTGATCTGCACGATGGGGTTTTCGGGCTACTTTCTCATCGTCGCCGACTTCATCCGCTGGTCGCGTGCCAACGGTGTGCCGGTGGGACCGGGGCGTGGCTCTGGCGCCGGTTCGTTGGTGGCCTGGGTGCTGGGCATCACCGACCTGGATCCCATCGAACACGATCTGCTGTTTGAACGCTTCCTCAATCCGGAACGCGTGTCGATGCCGGACTTCGACGTCGACTTCTGTATGGAAGGGCGCGATCGGGTCATCGCCTATGTGGCCGACAAATACGGCCGTGATCGCGTCTCGCAGATCATCACCTACGGCACGATGGCGGCCAAGGCAGTGGTGCGTGATGCCGGGCGCGTGCTGGGTCACGCGCATGGCTTTGTGGATCGCATCGCCAAGCTGGTGCCGTTTGAGGTGGGCATTTCGCTTGATGACGCGCTGACCAAAGAGCCTGAACTAAAGCGCTTGTACGACACCGACGATGAAGTGCATGGGCTTATCGATCTGGCGCGCGCGCTGGAGGGTTTGACGCGCAATGCCGGCACGCACGCCGGTGGCGTGGTGATTGCGCCCTCAGTGCTGACCGACTTCACGCCGCTGTTCTGTGAAGCAGGCAGCCAAAGTGTGGTGACGCAGTTTGATAAGGACGATGTCGAGGCGGCGGGTTTGGTGAAGTTCGACTTCCTCGGCCTGCGTACGCTCACCATCATTGCGCGTGCATTGGTCATCATCAATGGGCTGCGAGCGCAGGCTGGCGATGCACCGCTGGACATCAATGCTGTGCCGATGGACGACGCGGCGACCTATGCGTTGCTCAAGTCCGGGCGTACCACTGCGGTGTTCCAGCTCGAATCGCGCGGCATGAAAGATCTCATCCGCAAACTCAAGCCCAGCAGATTCGGTGACGTGGTGGCATTGGTGGCGTTGTTTCGCCCCGGTCCGCTTGAGTCGGGCATGGTCGATGACTTCATCACTCGCAAACATAGCCCTGCCGGTACGGTAGTCGACTACCTCCATCCCTCGCTCAAGGGCGTGCTCGAATCCACCTATGGTGTGATCCTGTATCAAGAGCAGGTCATGCAGATTGCGCAGGTGCTGTCGGGTTACACGTTGGGTGGCGCTGATTTGCTGCGCCGCGCGATGGGCAAGAAAAAGCCTGAAGAGATGGCCAAGCAGCGCGCCGGCTTTGTCTCCGGTGCCGAAGAGCGTGGTGTCGATGGGCGTCAGGCTGTACACATCTTCGATCTGATCGAAAAGTTTGCCGGCTATGGTTTTAACAAGTCGCACTCGGCGGCTTATGCGGTGTTGTCGTATCAGACCGCTTGGCTCAAAACGCATTACCCAGCGGCCTTCATGGCTGCGGTGATGTCGTCAGATATCGACAGCACCGACAAGGTGGTTACGCTCATTGATGAATGCGGCAGCATGGGCTTGCGCATCCTGCCGCCCGATGTGAATGCGTCCGGGCATGCCTTTGCTGTGGCTGATCCACGCACCATCCGCTATGGGTTGGGTGCGATCCGCGGTGTGGGGCAGGGCGTGGTCGAAGCGCTGGTGACAGAGCGCGAGCAGGGCGGCGTGTTTCGCGATCTGGAAGACCTGTGCAGCCGTCTTGATCTGACCCGTGTAAATCGGCGCGTGCTCGAAGCGATGATCTTGGCGGGTGCATTGGATGGTCTGGGCGCCAATCGCTCCACGCTCATGGCACGACTGGGCGCGGCCATCCAAGCTGGCGAACAGCAAGCGCGTGCCCAAGCGGCGGGTCAGGTCGATTTCTTTGGCATCGCTGAGCCCATCGAGGCAGTGGCCCCGGTAATTGCAGCCCAACCTGAATGGAGCGAGGCGCAGCGCCTGGCAGGCGAGCGCGAGACGCTGGGTCTGTATTTGACTGGCCATCCCATCAATCGATTCGAGAAAGACCTACCCCGGCTGGTGTCTGGGCGCATTGCCGATTTTGCCGGTGAGCGGCCGCCGGCTGCCGGTGAGGGCGGACGTTTCTTCGGCGGTCGTACGGTCACCGTGGCCGGCTTGGTGCTGGAGATCCGCAAGCGCGGCAATCGCACCAGCTTTGTGCTTGATGATCGCAGCGGTCGTATCGAAGTCACCTTGTTTGAAGAGTTGTGGCAGCAGTACCGGGGCCTGCTCGAGGGCAAAGTTGCGATGGTGCTGGTGGAGGGCAACCTGCGCTATGACGAGTTCAGCAGTGCCTGGCGGGTCGCCGCCAAGCGCGTCCTGTCGCTCGATGTGGTGCGCGAGACTCAGGCCCGCCGGCTATTGCTGCGCTGGCCGGCCCAGATCGCGGCTGTGCCAGTGGCGGCGCGGGTGGCGCAGTTGGCGCAGTTGCTGACGCCTTGGCGCGGCGGTGATTGCGAGGTACTGGTGTCCTGCCAAAACGGCGAAGCCCAGGGTGTGGCTGCGCTGGGCCCGGCGTGGTCGGTGCGCCCGACCGCCGAATTACTCGAGTCGCTGGAGCGCTTGCTGGGCAGTGAGGCGCTGCAACTGCTGTATGAGACCCCCACGAGCCCCGGCTTGCGCACCGGCAGCCCGGCCCCGTAACCTGCGCACCCCGATCGCTATAGGATCTCGCCACTAATGGCTGTCAATTTCCTCGATTTCGAACAACCCATCGCAGAGCTCGAGGCCAAGATCGAAGAACTGGGCCACGTGACCTCCGAGGGTGAGGTCAATATCCAGGACGAGATGAATCGCTTGCGCGCCAAGAGCCGCCAGCTGACCACCACTATTTTTTCCCAGCTGACGCCTTGGCAGGTCACGCAGCTGGCGCGCCATCCGCAGCGCCCCTACACGCTCGATTACATCAGCATGCTGTGCACCGACTTCGAAGAGCTGCACGGCGATCGCATGTTTGGCGACGACGCTGCCATCGTGGGTGGGCTGGCACGCCTCGACGGTCGGCCGATCATGGTCATCGGGCAGCAGAAGGGCCGCGACACCAAGGAGCGTGTGCGGCGCAATTACGGCATGCCCAAGCCCGAGGGCTATCGCAAGGCACTGCGCCTGATGCGCATGGCTGAGCGCTTTGGCTTGCCTTTGCTGACCTTCATCGATACGCCCGGCGCCTATCCCGGTGTCAGCAGCGAAGAGCGTGGCCAGAGTGAGGCCATTGCCCGCAACCTGTTCGAGATGTCCACCCTGCGCGTACCGATCGTCAGCGTAGTGATCGGTGAGGGCGGTTCAGGTGGTGCGTTGGCTATCGGTGTCTGCGATCGTCTGGTGATGTTGCAGTACTCGGTTTATTCGGTGATCTCGCCCGAAGGCTGCGCCTCCATCCTGTGGAAGAGTGCCGACAAAAAAGAGATCGCTGCCGATGCCATGGGCCTGACGGCTGAGCGCTTGGCTAAGCTGGGTCTGGTCGACGAGGTGCTCAAAGAGCCGCTGGGCGGCGCCCATCGTGATCCTGAGTCAGCCGCTGCAGCCATCAAGGCAGCTGTGCTGGGTCATTTCGATACGCTGGGCAAGCTTTCGCCGGCCGAGCTGGTGCAAGCGCGCGCTCGGCGCTTGGCTGGATTCGGCGTCTTCTCCGACGCTTCAGCCTGAGTCGGCGGCGCGGCGTCATGCCCGCCCGCATCGATCGCGTCAGTCAGTTTGATGCCGACTGGCTGGCGCATTGGCTGGCCACCGAGGTCAAATCCTCCGCTGCAGTGTCGGTGTGCGTCGCGTGGTCCGGCGGCGCCGATTCCACCGCGTTGCTGCACGCGCTCCTGAAGCTTCGTCAGAGTCGCGCTGCAGCAGGGCTGCCCACTCTCACCATACGGGCTGTGCACATCGATCATGGCCTACAGCAGGCTGCGAGGCTGTTCAGTGCCCATTGCCGGCGCTGGGCACGCCACTGGCGTCTGCCGCTGCGAGTGTTGCCGGTGCAGGTGCCAGTGGGCCCGGGCATTTCGGTCGAGCAGGCTGCACGTCAGGCGCGCTACGGCGCGCTGGCCCAGGTCTTGCGGCCGGGGGAGTGGTTGCTGACGGCGCAGCACGCGGACGACCAGCTCGAGACTGTGCTGCTGCAGGCACTGCGAGGTGCCGGTGCCGCAGGGCTGGCCGGTATGGCTGCGCGCGCGCAGCTTGGAAAGGGCTGGCTGTTGCGGCCCTTGCTGACGCTGCCGCGGCAGAGCCTGCTCGATTATCTACAGCAGCAGGCCGTCGAGTGGATCGATGATCCTAGCAATGCCGACCTGCGGTTTGACCGCAATTACCTGCGCCAGAGCGTGTTGCCGCCACTGCTGGCGCGCTGGCCTGCCGCGGCGCGTACGGTCGCGCGGGCGGCAAAGTTGGCTGCTGAGGCTGATGCGATCGCTGCAGGCCAAGGGCATCGCGATTGGCTGACAGCGGCTGACGGCAACGACGTGGATCTGCAAGTGCTGCGTCGCTATGCGCCGGCGCGTCAGCGCGCACTGTTGCGCGCTTGGCTGCTGGCGCAGGACTGCCCGATGCCGGATGAGCAGCGGCTGCAGGCGCTGCTGGGGCTGGCCCAGCTGCGTCACGACGCCACGCCGGTGGTGCGCTGGGGCGCGGTGCAGGTGAGACGCCATGCCGGTCGCTTGCTGTGGATGGCGGTGCCTGCCGAGTCGCCACCACGCCAGCCGCTGCACTGGCACTGGCAGGTGCAACCGCGGCTGGCATTGCCCGGCGGCGCAGTGCTGCAGTTACAGCGCGACCCCTGGGGCGATGTCGATCTGAGCTGTTTGCCACAGCGCATGCAGTTGCAGTGGCGAACGGGCGGCGAGCAACTGCTGGTCGGGGGACTGCACCGGGACGTCAAGTCACTGCTGCGTGAATCGCAGTTGCCCGCCTGGCTACGGGACCAGGCGCCGCTGGTGCTCAGTGCTGACGCTGATGCGCCGGCTCGAGTGCTAGCGTTGGCCGACATTGCCATTGCCGACACCATTCGTGCGAGCAAAGCAAGTGTTCAACGTGGACGTTTTATCTGGCAGCAAGACTGATCTTTCGCTAGACTGACTTCCCGTCGCTACAGTCCGCGCCCGCGGCCTTTTTTCAGCATCGGCGGTGATTTCCATGACCCGATATGTCTTCGTCACCGGCGGCGTCGTTTCCTCATTGGGGAAAGGCATCGCCGCCGCCTCGCTGGGCGCCATCCTTGAAGCACGCGGTTTGCGCGTTGCGATGGTCAAGCTCGATCCTTACATCAATGTCGATCCGGGCACGATGAGTCCGTTTCAGCACGGTGAGGTGTTCGTCACCGATGACGGCACCGAAGCCGACCTTGATCTGGGTCACTACGAACGCTTTGTGCGCACCACTACCGGTCGCCACAGCAATTTCACCACTGGCCGCATCTACGAGCGCGTCATCGCCAAAGAACGACGCGGCGATTACCTCGGCGCAACGGTGCAGGTCATCCCGCACATCACCGATGAGATCAAGCGCAGCATCAAGCTGGGCGCCGGCGATGCCGATGTGTGCATGGTCGAGATCGGCGGCACGGTGGGTGACATCGAATCACTGCCGTTCCTCGAGGCTATTCGCCAGATGGGCGTCGAACTGGGCCGCAGCTCGGTCATCTACATGCATCTGACATTGGTGCCCACTGTGGGTGCCTCTGAGATTAAGACCAAGCCTACGCAGCACTCGGTCAAAGAACTGCGCGGGATCGGCATTCAGCCCGACATCCTGCTGTGCCGTTCCAAAGACCCGTTGCCCGAAGAGCAGCGCCGCAAGATCGCACTGTTCACCAACGTGGCAGAGCGTGCGGTCATCAGCGCGGTCGATCTGGACGACATCTACAAGATCCCCCAGGCGCTGCATGCGCAACAGCTGGACGAGATTGTGATGGAGCATCTGGGTCTTCAGCCGCGCACCACAGATCTGGCTGAGTGGGATGCCGTGGTACACGCCAAAGCCAACCCGGATTGCACCGTCGAGATCGCGATGGTCGGCAAGTACGTGCAAAACCGCGACTCATACATCTCGATCAACGAAGCGTTGATGCATGGCGGCATCAAGACGCACACGCGCGTCAATGTGCACTACATCGAATCCACCGAACTAGAAGAGCACGGCACTGGCCGGCTCAAAGGGATGGACGCCATCCTAGTGCCCGGCGGCTTCGGTGAGCGCGGTATCGAAGGCAAGATCGCTGCGGTGCGCTACGCGCGCGAGCACGGCGTGCCTTATTTGGGTATCTGCCTGGGCATGCAGCTGGCGATTGTTGAATATGGCCGCAATGTTCTGGGCTTCGCTGATGCCACCAGCACCGAGTTCAGCGCCACCACCAAACATCCGGTTATCGCCATGATCACCGAGTGGCAGGATGCCAAGCAGGGTGCGCAACAGCGCAGCGAGTCGTCGGATATGGGCGGCACGATGCGCTTGGGTGCGCAGGCCATCAACCTGGACACTGGATCTTTGGCACAACGTGTGTACGGCGCAGCCACCATCCGGGAACGTCATCGCCATCGCTATGAGTTCAATAACAACTTCCTAGATGCCTATCGTGAGGCTGGGTTGCGTTTCTCGGGTTTCTCGCCGGACGGTCTGGTGGAAATCATTGAGGTGCCCACGCACCCGTGGTTTGTTGCCACGCAGTTCCACCCCGAGTTCACCAGTAACCCGCGCGATGGCCATCGGCTGTTCACTGGATTCATCGCTGCTGCGCGAGCCGCGCATCAGGCTGCGGGGCAGGGCGGGAGTCAGACATGAAGCTGGCCGGTCGTGACGTTGGCAACGACCAGCCGTTGTTCCTGCTGGCGGGCCCTTGTGTCATCGAGAGCCAGTCGCTGGTAGAAGAGATCGCCGGTCGTTTGTGCGAGATCACCACGCGGCTCAATGTGCCGTTTGTGTTCAAGGCATCGTTCGACAAGGCCAACAGATCTTCGGCAAAGAGCTATCGCGGTCCGGGTATGGCAGCTGGACTCAAAATCCTCGAAGGCGTGCGCCAGCACTTCAAGGTGCCGGTCATCACTGATGTTCACGAGGACACGCCGCTGGATGAAGTGGCCGCAGTCGTCGACGTGCTGCAAACACCAGCGTTTCTATGCCGCCAAACCAACTTCATCGTCAGCGTTGCCGCCACCGGTAAAGCCGTCAACATCAAGAAGGGTCAGTTTCTCTCGCCATGGGAAATGCAGAACGTGGTCGATAAGGCCCGCTCTACTGGCAATACCAACATCATGGTGTGCGAGCGCGGCTTCACTTTTGGCTATAACAATCTCGTCTCTGACATGCGCTCGCTTGCAGTGATGCGCGCTACCGGCTGTCCGGTCGTGTTTGATGCCACGCATTCGGTGCAGCTGCCCGGTGGTCAGGGCACCGCCTCGGGTGGACAGCGCGAATTTGTCCCGGTGCTGGCGAGAGCTGCAGTGGCTGCTGGCATCGCCGGCGTGTTCATGGAAACTCATCCAGATCCGGCCAATGCGTTGTCCGACGGCCCCAATGCATGGCCGTTACAGCGCGTCGAATCTTTGCTGAGCACGCTGTGCGAGCTCGACCGTATCGTCAAGTCCAAGCCTTTCGAGGAGTCGCTGTTATGAGCCGTATCGTCGACGTCATCGGCCGGGAGATCATTGACTCCCGTGGCAACCCCACCGTTGAAGCCGATGTGCTGCTGGCCAGCGGCGTCATGGGTCGAGCGGCAGTGCCCTCGGGCGCATCCACCGGTTCGCGTGAGGCCGTTGAGCTGCGCGATGGCGACAAGTCGCGCTGGTTGGGCAAAGGCGTGCGCAAGGCGGTTGCCAATGTCACCGGCCCGCTGCGCGATGCGGTTCTGGGTTTGGATGCCGCAGCACAACGCGACATCGACACGCGCATGATCGAGCTCGATGGCACCGACAACAAGGGTCGCCTAGGTGCCAACGCACTGCTCGCGGTGTCGCTGGCTGCGGCTCAGGCCGCCGCTGCGGATGCGCGCACGCCGCTGTTTCGCCACCTGGCCACGCTTGGCAGCAATCCGTCGTTGCCACCAGTGATGCCTGTGCCGATGATGAACATCATCAATGGCGGTGCTCATGCCGACAACAGCCTGGACATTCAGGAGTTCATGATCCTGCCGGTCGGTGCGCCGTCACTGAGCGAGGCGCTGCGCTGGGGCGCCGAGGTGTTTCACACACTCAAGAAGATCCTGCACGATCGCAAGCTCACTACGGCGGTCGGTGATGAGGGTGGCTTTGCGCCGGACCTCAAGTCCAACGAGGAAGCCCTCGATCTGATCATCGAAGCGGTAGATAGGGCCGGCTACAAGATCGGCAGCGATATCTACCTGGGTCTGGATGTGGCCAGCACCGAGTTTTATCGTGACGGAAGTTATGTTCTTGAAGCTGAAGGCCGCAGCTTTGATGCGGCGGGCTTCACCGCTTATCTGGCAGACCTTGTGGCGCGCTACCCGATCATCACCATCGAAGATGGTATGAGCGAGGGTGACTGGGACGGTTGGGCGCAACTGACGCGTGCGCTGGGCAAGAAGGTGCAGCTGGTGGGTGACGACCTGTTCGTCACCAACACGCGCATCCTCAAGCAGGGCATCGCAGCAGGGGTGGCTAATGCCATCCTCATCAAGGTCAACCAGATCGGCACACTCACCGAAACGCTCGAGGCCATCGAGATGGCCGCCGGTGCAGGCTATGCCTCGGTTGTGTCGCATCGCTCGGGGGAAACCGAGGATTGCACTATCGCCGATATCGCCGTTGCCACATCGGCTACACAGATCAAGACCGGTTCGATGTCGCGTTCTGATCGCATCGCCAAATACAACCAGCTGCTGCGCATCGAAGCGGTGCTGGGTGACAAGGCGGTCTATGCAGGTCGCAGTGCCTTTCCTGTGCGCCTCTGAGGTGACTGCCGCGTTGCGTCGGGCTCTGGTAGGCTCGCCAACATGAAGTGGCTCGGCGCGGCATTGTTGCTGGTGATTCTGGGAACGCAGTATCGACTGTGGCTCTCAGACAGCGGCGTGCGCGAGATTGGTCAGTTGGAGCAATCCATTGCCGATCAGAAGTCGCGCAACGACAAGCTGGCCGAGCGTAATCGGCAAATGGCTGAAGAGGTCCGGGACCTCAAGCAAGGCGATGCCGCCATCGAAGAGCGCGCTCGCAACGACTTGGGCCTCATCAACGCCGACGAAAACTACTATCAGGTCATCACAGCGCCCTCGGGCGCAGAGGCGTCGCAGTCGTTGCCGGCGGCACCTGTCGCACCGGCAGCTGCTGCGTTGCCCGCCAGGCCGCAGCGCACCGGAGCGCGCTGACCTATGCGCTACTGGGGTGTGCTGCCAGCGGCAGGCACCGGTCGGCGCTTCGGTGGCGCCTTGCCCAAGCAATACGCACCATTGGCTGGTCTCACGGTGCTCGAATGGTCCCTGCACCCTTTGCTCAGCGATGCTCGCTGTCGTGGCGTGGCACTGGCCTTGTCTGCCGAAGACCGCTGGTTTGATGCGCTCGATTTGCGTGCCCGCTACGGCGAACGTCTCATCACCGCGACCGGTGGCGCAGAGCGGTGCGAGTCGGTGTTGGCAGGTTTGGCTGCGCTGCCTGCTGCCCCAGACGACTGGGTGTTGGTACACGACGCGGCACGCCCGTGCCTCACTGCTGCCGAGCGTGATGCCTTGCTAGATGCCGTTTGTAACCACGCGGCCGGTGGCTTGCTGGCACTGCCCTTGGCCGACACGCTCAAACAGGCTGATGCATTGCAACAGGTGTCAGCCACGCTGCCGCGCCAAGCGCTGTGGCGGGCACAGACGCCACAGATGTTTCGCCACGGTTTACTGGTCAACGCGTTACAGCAGGCATTGGCGCGGGGCGAGCGGCCGACGGACGAAGCTCAAGCAATCGAGGCATTAGGTTGCAAACCGCTGCTGGTTGAAGGCCGCAGCACAAATCTCAAGGTCACCAGCGCTGCCGATCTGCCGCTGGCGCAGGCATTGCTGACGGCTGCCATGGAGCGCGCATGAACATCAAGGTGGGTACGGGATTCGATGCGCACGCCTTCGGGCCTGGCAATACGGTAGTACTCGGTGGCATCAGCATCGCCCATGATCATGGTGTGATCGCGCACTCGGATGGCGACGTGTTGTTGCATGCCCTGTGTGATGCGCTGCTGGGTGCTGCGGGCTTGGGTGACATCGGTCAGCACTTTCCCGATACCGATCCGCAATGGCGTGGCGCAGACAGCAGCCGGTTTGTCACGGCGGTGGTGGGAATGCTTGCCGCGCGGGGTCTGGTCGTAGGCAACGCGGATATGACGCTGCTGGCTCAGGCCCCGCGTATCGGTGCCCATCGCGAAGCGATCTGCACGCACGTGGCGGCTTTGCTGGGTGTGGAACGGGACTGCGTTAATCTCAAGGCGACCACTACCGAATACCTGGGCTTCATCGGGCGATCGGAGGGCCTTGCAGCCTTGGCCACGGTGCTGTTGCTCCCAGCCTAGGTCACAGTCTGGGGGCCGTGCGCCGCGCGCCCATCAGCACCAGACAGGCTCCTGAACCACCATCCACTTCGCGGGCACTGGCGAAAGCCAGTACCGCATCCACGCGCTGCAGATAGCGGTTCACCAGATGCTTGAGCACCGGACCCCGATGTCCGGAGCGCAGCCCCTTGCCGTGAACGACGCGCAGCACCCGCAGTCCGTGTATCAGCGCATCAGCCAGAAACTCACCCAGCAGTTGCTCTGCCTGCGCCAGCGTCAGGCCATGCAGATCCAGTTCCGAGTCGACACGAAACTGGCCGCGACGCAGCTGCTTAAAGGTTAGCGGGGACACGCTGTCGCGCTTGAACTGTAACTCCTCGCCGGATTCGATCACTGGCGCCAGTGGTTGGCGCAGATCAGCCAGGCTTTCGGCCAGCACGGCGCGACGGTCGGCCCGCGTGAATCTGGCGCGCGGCGCAGGGCGGCGGCGCTGTGGCACATGGCGCGGCTCGAACTGCAACGGCCGCACATCGCGCAGCGCAGCCTGTAGTAGCGCAAGGTCGTTGTGCGCTGGGTCGTCGTCCTGGTTGTTGGCCATGGCGTGCTTTCCGGGTGCGAACGGCGAAGGATGAATTCCAGTATAGTTACAGCACGATTTACAGGCTTGGTTCAACAGATGCGCATCCTCGTCAGCAACGATGACGGCTATCGTGCCGAGGGCATAGTGCATTTGGCTGCGGCCCTCTCCGGTCATGGCAGCACCACCGTCTTCGCACCCGATCGCAACCGCAGTGGTGCCAGCAACTCGCTGACGCTCGATATGCCGTTGCGCGTGTTCGAGGCCGGTCCGTCCAGCTATTTTGTTTCGGGCGGTACGCCTACCGATTGCGTGCACCTTGCCTTATCCGGTTATTTTGATTTCGAGTTCGACCTGGTGTGCTCGGGCATTAACGATGGTGCCAACCTAGGTGATGACACGCTGTACAGCGGTACCGTTGCCGCCGCCATAGAGGGACGCTTTCTGGGCCTGCCCACGGTGGCGTTTTCGCTGTGTGTTGAGCCCGGTAGTGGGCGGCATTTCGATGCTGCGGCGCGCGTGGCGCGCGAGCTGGTTGGCCGTCTGCTCGAACAGCCGCTGGAACGCGGATTCACGCTCAACGTCAACATTCCGGATCTGCCCTATGAGCAGATCCGCGGCATCGTTGCCACGCGTCTGGGCAATCGCCATCGTTCAGAACCGGCTATCGCGATCACCGACCCGCGTGGCCGTAACATGTATTGGATAGGGCCGGCAGGTGAGGGTCAGGACGCGGGAGAGGGCACCGACTTTCACGCCGTCTCACAGGGCTATGTGTCGGTCACGCCATTGCAGATCGATCTGACGCGTCATAGCGCCCTGGCTACGGTAAGTCAGTGGCTGGAACCGCTGGCACGATGAACCGTCACGCCGGCATAGGCATGACCTCGGCGCGTACTCGCGACCGATTGGTGCAACGGTTGCGCGACCAAGGCATTGTGGACTTGCGGGTGCTGGAGCGCGTGCGCGTTCTACCGCGGCATATTTTTGTGGACGAAGCGCTGGCCAGTCGCGCCTATGAAGACACTGCGCTGCCCATTGGCTTTGGCCAGACCATCTCGCAGCCGTTCATTGTGGCGCGTATGACCGAGGCACTGCTGCAGGGCGGGCCGCTGGGCAAGGTGCTGGAAATCGGCACCGGTTGCGGTTACCAAACCGCGGTACTTTCACCGTTTGTCGAACTCATCTATTCGATCGAGCGGGTGGAACCCTTGGTGCAGCGTGCGCGTGAGCGCTTGCTTGAGCTGGACGTGCGCAATGCACGCCTGCGCCATGGTGACGGCATGAAGGGTTGGCCTACTCAGGCGCCCTATGACGGCATCCTCGCTGCTGCGGCACCCTTGACGCTTCCGGAAGCACTCGTGGCCCAGTTGGCGGTGGGCGGGCGTTTGGTGGCGCCAGTGGGTCCGGAGGGTGAACAGCAGTTGCTGCGCCTTACACGCACCGAAACCGGCGTGACGCGCGAGATACTCGGGCCAGTCAGCTTTGTGCCTTTGCTGGGCGGTCTGGCCTGACCTGACAGTCCGTCGCACCGATCTCGAATCGAGACGTATCGGTGCCTTAATCCGCTTGCAAAAAAATACTTGTCACCACCGACAGGGCATGGTGTAGTCCGTTCAGGCAGCGTTCAGTTTCGTTGGAGATTCAACGATCACTGAGGGGCCCACGGAAAGAAGACACAGGTGTCAGGGAAGTCGGTTTCGGTTCCGACAAAAGCAAAAATCGAGTCGATATAAGAAAAACAAAAAGCGTTCACCGCCAGTTTCGATTCTGTCAGCTTCGATCACTGGTTAAGGATCTGCCTTTTCTCCCTGTGTCTTCTTTCGGTGGGCTCCAGCCCCAAAAAAAGGCCCCGCATGCGGGGCCTTTTCTTTTTGTGTGATGCCTTACGGTATCAGCGCGGCGCGCCGGGAGCGGCGGGGGCGGCGGCCTCACCCTTGACGATCTCCAGCAACTCAACATCGAACACCAACGTTGCACCACCGCGCATCTGCGGCGGACGGCCTTCGTCACCGTAGGCCAAGTTGGGCGGGCAGACGACCTGCGCCTTGCCACCGACCTTCATTAGCTGCAGAGCCTCGGTCCAGCACGGGATCACGCCACCGAGCGGGAACACGGCAGGCTCGTTGCGCTTGATGGAGCTGTCGAAGACCTTGCCGTCGGTGAACTTCCCTTCGTAGTGCACCTTGACCTGATTGTCAGCCTTGGGGCTGTCGCCAGTGCCGGCCTTGACGGTCTTGATCACCAAGCCGCTTTCGGTCTTGGTGGCATCTTTCTCTGCAGCAGCCTTGGCCAGAAACGCTGCGCCGGAAGTCTTTTCCTTTTCAGCGGCTTCTGCCACGCGCGTCTTCTGCAGTTCCTGCAGCTTGGCGATGTACTTTTCCAGATCCTCGGTATTGGCCTTCTCTTGCGCACCATCGACCAGACCTGCTTTCACCAGTTCCAGTTCTTTGGGGGTGAAGTGGAAAGTGGTGATGCTGCTGCTGAGCATGACGCCCAGGTTGTACAGCGCTTTATCGTCGTCGGTCTTGGGAGTTTGTTGAGCGGCGTCGGCGCAGCCGGCTAGAACAACAACAGACGTCAGCAAGGGCAGGGCAAAACGGCGCATGCAGGCTCCAGAAGAGTGAGGTGGACGGATAGTGTAGTCAGACCCGCCCCGACGTGGGGCGGGTCTTGCAGGCGGGCTACTTTTTGGCAGCCTTGTTTTCAGCAAGGGTTTCGTGGGCGCGGTGGATGACATAGGCACGCAAGGCCTCAACATCCTCCTTGTTCAGCTCGTCGGCGAAGCCGACCATGCCGCGATCCTTGCGGGCACCGCCCAATACGATGCTCTCCCACGCGGCTGCATCAGCCAGCGTTGGCGAATGCTGCAGATCGGGAATGGCACTGCCGCTGACCGCTGCATCGCCGTGGCAGTTGTTGCAGTAGGGATGGAAGATTTTGAAGCCCTTTTCAACCACCTCGGCGCTGGCAGTTTGGGCGGGCGGGTTCAACGGCAGATCCACAACAACCGGTGCGGGCAAGGTATCGGTACCACCGAGCTTGTAGACCAGGATGCGCGGTGTGTTGTTGCCCTTGATGTGCTTGTCCCGCGCGATCTCACCTGCAGCAATGGCCAGTGCACCGCCGTAACCGACTTCTACGGCCACATATTGCTCGCCGCCGACTTCATAGGTGATGGGCGCAGCAACCACGCCAGCTTGGGTGGACGCAGCCCATAGGCGAGTACCCTTATCGGCACTGTAGGCCACGAACTCACCCATCGCAGTACCTTGGAAGACCAGGTTGCCTGCAGTGCTGAGCACGCCGCCGGCCCACGGTTCTTTGTACTGAACGCGCCAGACTTCTTTTTGTGCGACCGGATCCCAGGCAGACAGATGACCGACAGAGCCTTCTTTGACGCTCTTCTTGATGATCGGGTCCTGAGGCATCGACGTGGCAGCGAAGTCGTAACCGATGTTGAAGGTGTACTTGCTGGTCTTGCGGCCGTTCTCTGGTGCGAAGGGCATACCCATGTCCAGCGCCGGGATGTACATCAGGCCTGTTGCCGGGCTGAAGGACATGGGATGCCAAGAGTGACCGCCGGCGGCGCCAGGAATCGCCAGGAAGGTCTTGCCACTCTTGCTGTAGCGGGCATCAGCCGCTTCTTTGGGGCGACCGGTCTTGGGATCAAAACCCGTGGCCCAGTTGATGGTCACAAACGGCTTGGCCGAGATGAACTCGCCGGTCGCGCGATCGAGTACATAGAACACGCCGTTCTTAGAGGCCTGCATGACCACCTTGCGGTCCTTGTCGCCGATCTTGAGTGTGGCCAGCACCAGTTGATTGGTGGCGTCATAGTCCCACTCGTCGGCCGGTGTGGTCTGGTAGTGCCAGACGTATTCACCGGTCTCGGCTTTAACCGCGACGATGGAGCTTAGATAGAGGTTGTCGCCACCTTTGGGGCTGCGCTGTGAGTAATTCCACGGCGTGCCGTTAGCGGTGCCGAAGTACAGTAGGTCGGATTCGGCGTCATAGGTGATGCCGTCCCAGACCGTGCCGCCGCCGCCGAGCTTCCACCACTCACCGGTCCAGGTCTTGGCGGCCTTTTCCATGGCGGCGTTTTCGAAGCCTGCGGCCGGATCACCAGGCACTGTATAGAAGCGCCACAGCTGCTTGCCGGTCTCGGCGTCATAAGCCGAAATGTAGCCGCGTACGCCCAGCTCTGAGCCAGCGTTGCCGATGAACACTTTGCCCTTGGCAATGCGCGGTGCACCCGATATGGCGTAGCGCTTGCTCTTGTCGATGGTGAGCGTTTCCCACACTGGCTTGCCGGTGGCAGCATCAATCGCTACTAAGCGACCGTCGAGCGTGCCGACATACACCTTGCCGTTGTAGACCGCGACGCCACGATTGACGACATCGCAGCAGGCGTTGATGCCCCATTCACCAGGTACCTTGGGGTCATAAGCCCACAGCAGTTTGCCGTCGCGTGCGTCCAGTGCGAACACTTTGCTCCAGGCGGCCGATACGTACATCACGCCATCGACCACGATGGGGGTCGACTGTTGGCCCCGGTTGATGGCGTCCAAATCATGGTGCCAGGCAAGGCCCAGTTGTTTTACGGTGCCATCGCTGATCTGTTGGAGTGGGCTGTGGCGCTGCTCGTCATAGGTGCGACCGGTGGTCAGCCAGTTGGCCGAGTCGCTATCTGCCTTGAGCAAACGCTCGGCACTGACCGCAGCGGTGGACTTGACTGAATTGGCAGCACCGCCGGATTTTTCCGCTTCGCCGGAGGGGGCATTGGTTTTGGAGCAACCGCCCAGTGCAAACAGCAGCGCGAGAGTCGCGCTGGCAGACAGTATGGCAATACGACGCATTGTTGTGTCTCCCCGGATTTTGTTGTCGCCACCCCAGCCGGACGCGACCGGCTTGATGATAGCGGCCTCAGTAGTGTGGCGGTATCTCGACGCGTGTCGCGGCATCGCCGCCTTCACCCTGCAGTTCGCCCACGCGTTCCTGCAGCTGTTGGTTGCGCAGTGTGAGTCTGTCGATGAGTTGCTGCTGACGCGCGACTTCATCGCTGACTTGCTGCAAGCCTGCCTCCAGATGCGCCAGGCGGATCTGCAGGTCTTCGATGGCGTCGCTGGAGTTCATCATGTGCCGATGTGACCAGGAAACAGCAGCGCGGCCACGGCGCGGCTTTCCTGAGCCAGTACGTTGTAGGTGCGACAGGCGGCGCCCAAGTCCATCGCCTCCAGGGCGACATTGCGGCGCGCAAACAGGCTGCGCAGACTGGCCGGTGGCCACTGGGTGCGCGTGCCAGCGCCCAGCAGCACAACCTGCGGCGCCAGTGCCCACAGCGGCGCCAAAACGGTGTCATCGAGCTGTTCGAGCCGCTGCACAGGCCAGTCGGTCAGCAGTGTTTGTGGGGCGACCAGAAAAGCCCGCTCCAAACGCTCAGTTCCAAGGGTCACCGAGTCAGGTGACCAGGCCCGGATCAGATTAAGCGTAGTACCAATGTGCTCGTTGAGACGCATCACCGGTACGATACGCGACATGCACCTTCGACTCCTAGTGTCCGATCTACATCTGGATGCAGATGCGCTGGGCGATGGCGCCGGCCAACTGCTGCCGCGCCTGGCCGGGCTGGAAACCATTTTGCGCTTTGCCAACCGCAATGCAGTGCCGCTGACGTGGCGTGCCGCCTTGGCCGAAGAGTTGGGGTTGCGCCCCTGGGGGGCAGTGGCGCCGGCCCGGGTGGCTGCGTCGGCGCTGTGCCCGGAGGCCGGCGTGGATCCGTGGTTCGCCACACCGGTGCACCGTATTGCCGCGCTGGATCATTTGCGGCTGCACCCAGCTGGTATGTTGACTCTGCAGGCCTCGGAGCTGGGCGGTTTGGCTGCAGATTTTGAGCGCCATTTTGGTGTGGCGGGTTTGGCGCTGCATCCGCTGTGCGGTGGATTCGTGCTCAGTGGCTTTGCCGCCTGCGGTGTCGAGGCCCAAGAGCCAGCCCCTTATCTGGGCGCCAGATTGCCTCGCGCCTTGGCACACGGACCCGATGCCGCACAGTTGCTGCGGCTGTCTGGAGAATGTGAGCTGTGGTTGCACGAGCACGCTGTCAATCGGGATCGACAACAGCGCGGGCAGTTGCCGGTCAATGGTCTGTGGTTTTGGGGTGGTGGTGGCGACGGCGCTGCGTTGCCTGCGCCAGCGGATTTGCCGATGCAGCAACGCGTCTTCGCGGACGATGCGTTCACTGTGGGCTTGTGCCATGCGGCGGATGGTGAAGCGCAGGCAGTGCCTGCCGATTTGGCTGCGTTGTTGGCAGTAGCTGCCGAGTCAGCCAACGTTGATGCCTTGGTGGTGCTGGATTCGGTCCCGCGTGGTCCGCGCGATGCGCCGTTGCCGCGGCTCGATGCCAGCTGGTTTGAGCCGGCGCTGGCTGCTTTGCGCGACGGCCGGTTGACACAGCTGACGCTGCTGGTGGCAGGTCGTCGATTGACACTCAAGCGTTGGCATTTACTGCGGCTGTGGGCGCGACCTCAGCCTTGGTGGCAGTGTCTGTGACTGCACCACGACGCATTCTGCGGCGACCCGCGGCAGACACCGCACTGGGTCTTGCGCACTTGTCGCCTTTGCTACAACGAATCTATGCAGCCCGCGGCGTGCGTCAGGCAGAGCAGTTGCAACTGGCGCTGGAACGCATGTTGCGCGTCGGCAGTTTGGAGCATGTGGAAGCGGCTGCGGCATTGCTCTATGCGCACCGTCACAGCTGCGTGGTGGTGGTGGGTGATTACGACGCCGATGGCGCCACCAGTACGGCGCTGGTGTTGCGTGCACTGCGCGCATGGGGATTTACCGACGTTGATTTTGTGGTGCCGGATCGTTTCACGCACGGCTATGGGTTGACGCCGCCGGTGGTGGATATTGCCGCGCAGCGCGGCGCGCGCTTGCTGGTGACTGTCGATAACGGTACCTCCAGCGTGGCCGGTGTAGCGCGCGCGCGGCAGTTGGGCATTGCAGTGTTGGTCACTGATCATCATTTGCCTGGCGAGCATTTGCCCGCAGCCGACGTGATCGTCAATCCGAACTTACCCGGCAGCCAATTCGCCAGTCGTGCGCTGGCGGGTGTGGGTGTGGCGTTTTATGTGATGGCGGCGCTGCGGCGCTTGCTGGCTACCGAGGGCGTATTGTCTGCCGATGCCTTGCCTGTCACGCAGTGGCTGGATCTGGTGGCGTTGGGCACGGTGGCTGATCTGGTGGCGCTGGATGACAACAACCGTGTGCTGGTAGCAGAGGGCCTCAAACGCATCCGTGCCGGCCGTTGCGTGCCTGGCATTGTGGCCTTGCTGGCTGCGGCCAAGCGACAGCCTGAAGGCTTGGTGGCAGCAGATCTGGGTTTTCAGGTGGCGCCACGCCTCAATGCCGCAGGCCGTCTGGATGACATGGGCATCGGCATCCGCTGTCTGCTCGCGCCCACCTTGGTAGAGGCTCAGCCGCTGGCAGAGCAATTGGATCAGCTCAATCGCGATCGGCGCAGCATCGAGTCCGACATGCAGGCACTGGCCTTGCGCGCCGTTGCCGGGCTGGATTTACCGCATCGCGGCCCACGCCGTCATGCGCTATGCCTGTTCAATGCTGAATGGCATCAGGGAGTGGTTGGCTTGGTGGCCAGTCGTATCAAAGACCGGGTGCGTCGTCCGGTGATTGCCTTTGCGTTGGCGGGCGAGGGCGAGATGTTGCGAGGTTCGGCCCGTTCGGTTGCCGGCGTGCACATCCGCGACGTGATAGAGGCGGTTGCGACGCGTGAACCGGATCTGATCACTGCCTATGGCGGACATGCGATGGCAGCGGGGTTGAGCCTTGCGACGAGCAATCTGGATCGTTTTGCACGTGCCTTTGAACTGGAGGTGGCGCGCTGGCAGCCCGATGCGGATTTGGATGCCGTACTGAGCGATGGCCCCTTGACACTGGATGAGTTGGCACTAGCGACGGCAGAGCAGTTGCGCGCTGCCGGGCCTTGGGGCCAAGGCTTTGCCGAGCCGCTGTTTGATGGACGCTTTGAGATCGTCCATGCGCGGGTCGTGGGCGAGCGTCATGTAAAGCTCAAAGTGCGCCCCGAGGGCAGCTTGGTGCAGTTTGATGCCATTGCCTTTAATCAGCTGGATGAGTCGCAGACCCGGCCTCCCTCGGGGCTGATCGAGATGGCGTACCGCCTTGATATCAACCTGTGGCAGGGCGAGCGACGTTTGCAGCTGCTGGTGGAGCATCTGCAAGTCCCGTAGCAGCCGTTGCTGCTAGAATGCAGTGTTTACCGATATCGACGGAACATTACGCGCTATGGCATTGGAAACCGGCCTGCTGAAGCGGACTCTCAAAGACCTGCAGGAGCGCACCGAGTCGCTCAGGGGGTTTCTTTGACTACGACAGCAAGAAAGAGCGGCTTGAGGAAGTAAACCTCGAGCTGGAAGTCCCAGACGTCTGGTCGAAGCCCGAGCGTGCGCAGGAACTGGGTCGCGAGCGTGCCAAGCTTGCGCAAGATCTGGATCAGCTCGATTTCGCGCGCAACGCCATTACAGATGCTTTCGAACTGCTGGAAATGGCCGAGGCAGAAGACGACGCCAGCACCTTTGCCGAACTCGAGAGGGATGCACCTGCCATAGAGGTCAAGGTGCGGGAGCTGGAGTTCAGGCGCATGTTCAGCGGCGAGATGGACTCGCACAGCGCCTACCTCGATATCCAGGCCGGTGCCGGCGGCACCGAGGCGCAGGACTGGGCCAGCATGTTGATGCGCATGTACCTGCGGTGGGGCATGCGCCGCGGCTTCAAAACCGAAGTCATGGATGTCAGCGACGGTGAGGTGGCGGGCATCAAGGGCTGCAGCATTCATTTCGAGGGTGAGTTTGCCTATGGCTGGTTGCGCACCGAGATCGGTGTGCACCGTCTGGTGCGCAAAAGCCCGTTCGATTCCGGCAACCGGCGCCACACGTCATTTGCGTCGGTGTTCATCTCGCCGGAAATCGACGACGACATCAACATCGACCTCAACCCGGCCGATATCGAGATGGACGTCTATCGTTCCAGTGGTGCCGGCGGTCAGCACGTCAACAAGACCGAGTCGGCAGTGCGTTTGCGGCACATGCCCTCGGGCATCGTGGTCGCCTGCCAGAACGAGCGCAGCCAGCACAAGAATCGCGCCACGGCCATGAAGATGCTCAAGGCCAAGCTGTATGAGTTGGAGGTCAACAAGCGCAACGCAGCAGCCAAGGTGCTCGAGGACTCCAAGTCGGATGTCAGCTGGGGCAACCAGATCCGCAGCTATGTGCTGGATCAGTCCCGTATCAAGGATCTGCGCACCAACGTTGAGGTAGGCAATACCGGCGCGGTGCTCGATGGTGATCTCGACGGCTTCCTTGAAGCCAGTCTCAAGGCAGGAGTTTGATGAACGACAAGGCAGCACCCGCGGCTCCCGCCGAGGACGAGAACAAGTTGATCGCTGAACGGCGTGCCAAGCTGGCGGCCATCCGTGCGCAGGGCAACGCCTATCCCAATGACTTTCAGCGCGAGCATCTGGCTGCCCAGTTACAACAGGACTGGGGCGACAAGGATGCCCAGTGGCTCGAGGCCAATCCGGTACGGGTCAGCGTAGGTGGTCGCATGATGGCCAAGCGCGTCATGGGTAAGGCCAGCTTTGCGCAGATTGCCGACCGCAGTGGCCGCATCCAGCTGTTTCTGCAGGCGACGGCGCTGGCTGATGTTTATGAGGCGTTCAAGGGCTGGGATGTGGGCGATATGCTGGGTGCCGAGGGCGTGCTGTTTCGCACCCGTACCGGCGAGTTGTCGGTGCGTGTCGAGAGTCTGCGCCTGCTGGTCAAGTCGCTGCGGCCGCTGCCGGACAAGTGGCATGGCCTGTCAGACACCGATACACGCTATCGTCAGCGTTACGTTGATCTGATCGTCAACGATGAATCACGCGACGTGTTTCGCAAGCGCACACGCATCGTGCGCTTCCTGCGTGATTGGCTCGATAGCCGCGACTTCATGGAAGTCGAGACGCCGATGATGCAGCCGATTCCCGGTGGCGCCACGGCGCGTCCCTTTGTCACGCACCACAATGCGCTCGACATGCAGATGTACCTGCGCATCGCGCCTGAGTTGTATCTCAAGCGCTTGGTGGTCGGGGGCTTTGAGCGCGTCTACGAAATCAACCGCAACTTCCGCAACGAGGGGCTGTCGACGCGGCACAACCCTGAGTTCACCATGCTGGAGCTGTACTGGGCCTATGCCGATTATCGCCAGCTGATGACGTTGCTCGAAGAGTTGGTCGTGGGGCTTGCCGATGCTGTGGTCGGTACGCGACTGCTCACGTATCAGGGCCATCAGTACGATTTGTCCGTGCCATTTCGCCGCGTCACCATCGAAGACTCCATTCTGCAGCACAATCCCGGCTTTGATGGGGCGCGCCTGCGCGACGTGGCATACCTGCGCGCACATTGCGACTCTTTGGGCGCCAAGTATTCCTTGCAGGATGGGGCGGGGCAGTTGCAGTTGGCCGTGTTTGATCACACTGTCGAGCACACGCTGATAGAGCCGACGTTTGTTTACGCCTATCCGGCCGAAGTGTCGCCGCTGTCGCGTGCCAATGATGCCGATCCTTTTCTCACCGATCGGTTCGAGTTCTTCCTGGCTGGCCGCGAATTGGCCAACGGCTTCTCTGAGCTCAATGACAGTGAAGACCAGGCTGCGCGGTTTCAGGCGCAGGTTGACCGTAAGACGGGCGGTGATGACGAAGCTATGTTCTATGACGCCGATTACATCCGCGCTCTGGAGTACGGCATGCCGCCGACTGCAGGCTTGGGCATTGGCATCGACCGGCTGGTGATGTTCCTCACCGACCAGGCTGCCATTCGCGATGTGCTGCTGTTCCCGCACGTTCGCCCGGAATCTTGAACGCCGCGTCGCAAGCTATCGGGGTTTTTGACTCGGGGGTCGGTGGCCTCACGGTGCTGCGTGCCTTGGTCACTGCACTGCCGGATGAATCGTGGATCTACTTGGGCGATACCGCGCGGTTGCCGTATGGCACTAAGAGTGCAACGACAGTACAGCGCTATGCTCTGCGCGCTGCAGAGATGCTGGTGGAGCGCGGCATCAAGGCGCTGGTGGTGGCCTGCAATACGGCCTCGGCCGCTGCATTGCCGGCACTGCGGGAACGCTTCGCACACTTGCCCGTGATCGGTGTCGTTGAGCCTGGCGCCGCTGCTGCTGTCGCCGCTTCACGCACGGGGCACATTGCAGTTATTGCCACGGAGTCCACTGTCGCCGGTGGTGCTTATGCACGCGCTATCGCAGCACTGCAACCTGATGCGCAGGTGCAGTCGCTGGCCTGTCAGGTGTTTGTTGCGCTGGCCGAAGAAGGTTGGATTGATGGTGAGGCGGTGCTGGCGGCAGCCCATCGCTATCTGGACGGTTGGTTTGCTGCAGAGGCTGCGCACCCCGATGTGCTGTTGCTCGGGTGCACGCATTTTCCAGTGTTGGCGCCGGTGTTATCTCAGGTGCTCGGGCCGCGCGTCTCGGTGGTGGATGCCAGTGTTTCGGTAGCCCAAGCACTGCGTCGGGCTTTGGCAGAGCGCGGCTTGCTGGCAGAGTCAGGGCGTCCGGTATCTGCGCCGCTGTTGCTGGCGACCGATGGTGTGGCGCGTTTTGCCCGCGTTGGCGCTACTTTCCTTGGGCAGACGTTGGCTGCAGAACATGTGCACTTGGTGGATTTGTGACTGACGCCGATCAACGTAGCTGGCGCAAACGTGCCTGGCTGGTGCTTGCCTGGCTGGTGTTGGCAACGCTGGTATGTAACGGGCTGCGTGATTTGATTCAGCCGGATGAAGGCCGCTACGCGGAGATCCCGCGTCAGATGCTTGCACGGGGTGATTGGGTTGTTCCGCATCTCAACGGTCTGCCCTACGTGGAAAAGCCGCCTTTGCAATATTGGGCCACTGCGCTGGCTTATTCCGTATTGGGCGATCACGGCTGGGTGTCGCGCTTGTGGACGCTGCTGATGGGTATCGCTGGTGTCGTGGCGGTTTATGGCGCGGGACGCCGGCTGTTTGGCGTAACCGCCGCAGCATGCTCTGCGTTGATCTTGGTCTCGGCGCCGCTGTACCTGCTGGTCGGGCAGATCAATTTGCTCGATATGGGTCTGACGTTTTTTTTGACGGCTGCCTTGTTGTGCTTTGTGCTGGCGCAGCGCGACGAAGCCGATGCGTCGCAGCGGCAACGATGGATGTTGCTGTGCTGGACAGCCGTGGGGCTTGGGTTTTTACAAAAGGGTCTGACAGCGTTCGCGGTGCCGGGCATCGCGTTGCTGGTGTACAGCGGTCTACGTCGTGACCTTGCGCTGTGGGGCCGATTGCATCTTGTGGCCGGCCTGGCTGTGCTTGCGGTGTTGGTGTTGCCTTGGACAGTGCTGCTAGGTCTGCGTGATGCGCGCTTTGCAGAGTTCTTTCTGATTCACGAGCATTTCACGCGCTTTCTCACCAACGAGCATCAGCGCGTTCAGCCGTTCTGGTACTTCGGCATGGTGCTGGTGGCAGGGTGTTTGCCGTGGACTGTGTTGATGTTGCGTCAGGCCGGTATGGCGCTGCGTTCCACCACGCGCGTTGGCACGCCCGGCGCCCTGCGCTTTGACGTACCGCTGGCGCTGGCGGTGTGGGCTGTCACGGTGGTGGTGTTTTTCAGCCTCAGTGGTTCCAAGCTTGTGCCCTACATCATGCCGGCGGTTCCGCCTTTGGCGCTGCTGGCAGGTCGTGCCTTGGCACAGCGTGATGCGCAAGCTAATGCAGGTTTAGGCAGCGTGCTGCCGTTAGCGTTGTTGCTGGGCGTACTGATGCTGATTGCGCAGCCAGTGGCCTTGGCGGTGATGAAGGGCGGATCGTTACTGCCGGTCTATCGGGCTGTCGGTCCGGTGCTGACTACTGGCGGGTTATTGGTGCTTGCCGGCACTGGATTTGCCTGGTGGATGTTGCGCCGTCGTACCGGTGTACTGGCTGCTGTGCTGGGTCTGTCGGTCTCGCTGCATCTGGCTTGTTTGGTGTTGGTCACCGGCGGCAATTCCTTGGCAGCGCTTCGTGGTGCGCCCGGCGCGGCCGCACAGTTGCAAGCACGACTGCAGCCCGAGACACCGTTTTACTGTGTGGGTACTTACCTGCATGTGCTGGCTTTTGACTTACGTCGCGATTGCATACTGGTTGAATACACTGGCGAACTGCAGGTGCAATTTGCCTCGGGTGTGCCGCTGTCGTTATCAGAGTTTGCTGCACGCTGGTCGGCGGCCTCTGATGCAGTCGCGTTGGTCGATGCGAGTTTTTTACCGCGCATGCGCGCCGCACAACTGCCTTACAAGGTACTAGTCGAATACCACGACCACAGTATCGTGGTGCATCCATGACGGGGAGTGACTCATGAGTTTTCTGCCTTTCACTCGACCCTCGCTCGATGATGCGACCCTGCAAGGTGTGCTTGAGGTCCTGCGCAGTGGCTGGCTGGCTACAGGGCCACAGGTCGCCGCCTTCGAGTCCGCATTGTCTGCTTATGTGGGAGGGCGGCCGGTAAGGGTGATGACTTCGGCCACTGCGGCGCTGGAGATTGCGCTGCTGGCAGCGGGCATTGGTCCCGGCGATGAAGTGATCACGCCAGCGATGAGTTTTACCGCTACGGCCAACGTTATCCTGCGTGTCGGGGCCAAACCGGTGTTTGTGGATGTGGATCTGGACACGCGCAACATGGATCTGGCACTGGCTGCTGCGGCGATCACGCCGGCCACGCGTGCCTTGATGCCCGTGCACTTTGCCGGCTTGCCGCTGGACATGACCGCCCTATATGCATTGGCGCGCCAGTACGGATTGCGAGTCATCGAAGATGCCGCACATGCTATCGGTTCCGGGCTGCCCGGCGCGCGGATCGGTTCCGGTGGTGATCTGGTCTGCTTTAGTTTTCACCCCAACAAGAACATGACCACGCTGGAAGGCGGCGCGCTGGTTGCCGACAATCCGGCCGAATTGCTACTGATCGAACGTCAGCGCTTTCATGGTTTGCAGCGCCACGCCGACGGCACCATGGATGTCAGCTTGCCCGGCGGCAAAGCCAATCTCACCGATGTGGCTGCGCGCGTGGGGATGGGACAGTTGCCGCTGCTCGACGGCTTCAATGATCGTAGGCGTCATTTGGCCGGGCTGTACTTTGAACAGTTGGCTGATGAGCCCTTGCTGCACCTGCCTGCCCGCGGCGATGCGGGTCACAGTTGGCATATGTTTGCACCGCTGCTCGACTTGCCCCGGCTGTCTATAAGCCGCGCGCAGTTCATCGAGTTGATGCGCCAACGTGAGATCGGCGTGGGCGTGCATTACCCTGCCATCCACCTGTTCAGTTGTTATCAGCAGTTGGGTTGGAAGGCTGGTGATTTTCCCAATGCCGAGCGTATCGGTGAGCAGACGGTGACTTTGCCGCTGTTCCCGGCGATGGCCGACAGCGATGTGGCGCGTGTGTGCGATGCGCTGCGCACGATATTGCGGGAGCACGCACTGTGAACACACCTTCAGTCAGTATTGTTATTCCGGTCTATAACGAGCAGGACGGTCTGACAAGACTGTTTGACGAGCTCTATCCAGTGCTTGATGCATTGGGACGCAGCTATGAGTTGGTGTTGATCGACGATGGCAGCCGTGATCGCTCTGCATCAATGTTGCGGGAGCAGTATCAGCGCCGTCCAGATGTCACTCGCATCATTCTGCTGGCCGGTAACTTTGGCCAGCACAATGCGATCCTTGCCGGCTTTGAGCGCTCACGTGGCGAGGTGGTCATTACGCTGGATGCGGATCTGCAGAACCCGCCCGCAGAGATCCCGCGTTTGCTCGAGCAGTTCGATGCCGGGCACGATTACGTCGGCACCATACGCATGGGCCGTAAAGACAGCTCTTGGCGCGTATTGCCTTCACGGCTGCTCAATGTGATCCGTGAGCGCACCACGCGCATCCGTATTACCGACCAGGGTTGCATGCTGCGCGCGTACAGTCGCGCGGTGGTTGATGCCGTCAATGCCTGCCCTGAGATGAATACTTTTATTCCTGCGCTGGCCTACCTGTTTGCACGCTCACCCGTCGAGATTCCGGTGACGCATGCCGAGCGTGAAGCAGGGGAGTCCAAATATTCGGTCTATTCGCTGCTGCGCCTCAACTTCGATTTGATGACCGGCTTTTCTATCGTGCCGCTGCAAGTGTATTCAGTGCTCGGCGTGGCAATTTCGCTGCTGTCTTTCTTGTTTGTGGTTTACATGGGTGTGCGCCGCCTGGTCGTCGGTCCCGAGGTCGAGGGCGTGTTCACCCTGTTTGGAATTGCCTTCTTCCTGATCGGGGTGGTGTTAGCAGGCGTCGGCTTGTTGGGCGAGTACGTGGGGCGCATCTATGCCCAGGTCCGTGCGCGGCCGCGCTATCGCATTCAGGCTGTGTTGTCGTCCGCTGAAGGTGATGAGGCGCAGCGCTAATGACCACCGCAGTGGTGTTTGGCTATGGCGATGTCGGCGTGCGCTGTTTGGCCACGCTGCTGGCGCAAGGCGTTCAGGTGGCGCAGGTGTTTACCCACCCTGATGATCCCAATGAGGCGCGCTGGTACGCCAGCATGACGCGCTTTGCCACCGAACACGACATCCCGGTGCATCTGTCGACAGATGCCTCTGGGGCGGATGTCGAGTCAGTGGTTGCTGCTTGTACACCCGACCTTATCTTTTCGTTCTATTACCGTCGCATGATTCCAGAGTCGGTGCTGCGTCATGCGCGCAGTGCTGCGCTCAATATGCACGGTTCATTGCTGCCGGCATTTCGCGGCCGTGCACCGGTCAACTGGGTGTGTGTGCATGGCGCCACGCAAACCGGTGCCAGCCTGCACCACATGACGGCCAAGCCTGATGCCGGCGCTTTGGTTGATCAGATGGCCGTACCGGTCCTGTCCGATGACACGGCCTACGATGTGTTTCGCAAGGTTTGCACAGCGGCGGAACTGGTGCTGTCGAGAAGCTTGCCTAGCCTGTGTGCCGGAACAGCAATGGCCACAGCGCTGGATCTGACAGCCGGCAGCTATTTCGGTGCGCGCCGGCCCGAAGATGGCGAGATCGATTGGTCGCAGGGTGCGCTGCGGGCGCACAACCTGGTGCGTGCTGTGGCACCGCCGTTTCCCGGAGCGCGCACACAGTTGGCAGGGCAGACACTGCGGGTGTTGCGCACACGCTTGGATGGCCGCACAGCGCAGGCGCCGGCTAACGCCGCGCCCGCTTGCGTGTTTGCCGATGCCGACCATGTATACGCTCGCTGCCCAGACGGTTCGCTGCTGCGCTTGCTGGAAGTTGAGTGGGGTGATCAGTTGTTGCCATTGGATGCATTGCGCGCAACGTTGCACCACGACGCTTTGCCGCTGACCGGCAAAGGCGCCACATGAAGTTAGTGCTCAAGATCGACGTCGATACACTACAAGGCACACGCCATGGTGTGCCGGTGCTGCTCGATATTTTGCAGCGCTACAACGCGCCGGCAACCTTTCTGTTCTCGCTGGGGCCCGATCACACCGGCCGCGCCATCCGGCGGGTGTTTCGGCCGGGATTTCTCACCAAGGTCTCCCGTACCTCCGTGCTCGAGCACTACGGGCTGCGCACTTTGCTTTACGGCACGCTGTTGCCCGGGCCGGACATCGGCCGCCGCTGTGCGCCGCTGCTTCGTGAGGTGGCGTCGCGTGGCTTTGAAGTGGGCGTACATTGCTGGGATCACAATGCCTGGCAGGATCAATTGGAGTCTGCCGGTCCGGGTTTTGCGCAGCAGCAGATGCAGCGGGCCCAGCAGCGCTTTACCGAGATCTTCGGCTATCCGGCGCGCGTGCATGGTGCTGCAGGTTGGCAGATGAACGATGCAGCGCTGCTGTGCGCCCAGCAGCTGGGCTTTGCCGTGTGCTCCGACACTCGCGGCGGCGCTCCATTCCGCCCAGTCGTGGCCGGCAGGCCCTTAGACTGCGTACAATTGCCCACCACACTGCCGACGCTGGATGAACTGATGGGGCGTGATGACGCCGCCGGTGCCGATCCTGTGGCGTGGTTGTTGGGTCTTACTGCAGCGGCGGGCGCAGATCATGTGTACACGTTGCATGCCGAGCTCGAAGGCCGGCGCCTAGCAGACTGGTTCGAGCGCTTGCTGCAAGGCTGGCTTGAACAGGGTTATGAGTTCGTCACGCTGGGGCAGATGGCCGCAGCGCTTGATGTGGCTGCGTTGCCGAGGCGCGAAGTGCGTGTCGGCTCTGTCGAGGGGCGCGCCGGCACGCTGGCAGCCTGACAACAGTTTCAGATTTCAGATTTTAAGGAATACACCATGCCTCTTAAGGTTCTTATCCTCGGCGCCAACGGTTTTATCGGCAGTGCGCTTACCGAAGCCATCATCGACCGCACCGATTGGGAGGCGTATGGCATGGACATCGCCGACAACAAGCTTGGCGAGGTGCTGGGTAAACCGCGCTTTAAGTTTGTTGAGGGTGACATCACCATCAACAAAGAGTGGATCGAGTACCACGTGCGCAAGTGCGACGTCATTGTGCCGCTGGTGGCTATCGCCAATCCGTCGCAGTACGTCAAAGATCCGTTGCGCGTATTTGAACTGGATTTTGAGGCCAACCTCACTATCGTGCGCTTGTGCGCCAAATACAAAAAGCGCCTGATTTTCCCGTCGACCTCTGAGGTCTATGGCATGTGCCCGGACCCGGTCCTCGACGAACAGAACAGCAATCTGGTTTACGGCCCCATCCATAAGCAGCGTTGGATTTACGCCAACTCCAAGCAGTTGCTGGATCGTGTGATCTTCGCCTACGGTGTGCGCGACAACCTCGATTACACACTGTTCCGTCCGTTTAACTGGATCGGCCCTCGTTTGGACGATATCCACGAGGCCAAGGAAGGCAGTTCGCGCGTTTTCACGCAGTTCCTGGCTAATGTGTTCCATGGCCTGCCCATTCGGCTGGTCGATGGCGGTCGTCAGCGCCGGTCGTTTACTTATATTGATGATGCCATCGACGCCCTACTGCGCATCATCGCCAACAAGGACGGTTGCGCGTCACAGCAGATCTTCAACATTGGCAATCCGCAAAGCGATGTGTCGGTTGCCGATCTGGCAGACGCCATTGTCGAAGGCTTTCGCGCCATTCCTGAATACGCACACTTGGCCGACACCGCCAAGATAGAGACCGTTGCGGCCGAGACTTACTACGGCCAGTACTATCAGGATATTCAGGTGCGAGTACCGGCCATTCATCATGCAGCCGAGAAGCTTGGTTGGAAGCCCAGCACTGACTTCAACACTGCCATCCGCAAGACCCTGCAGTACCACGTGCGTCGCGGCGACTTCATGCCCGACGCTAGCGCAGATCACAGCTGATCCGCGTGCGTTGGCTTGGCGGCTTGCCGGTTGCTGCGCTGCTGCTAAGTTCGGCAGCAGCTTGGGCGCAATCGGTGCCGCAGGTGCCGGACCGCAATCAAGCACGGCAGCGCATGCGTTTTAGCCGTGACTGCAAGCAGGAAGGCCGCGACATCCGCGAGCAGTACCGCATCCAACAAGAGGCGCTGCAGCGCCAATATGCAGTCGATAGCGTGCAGGCGGTTGGTGATACCGCCGCCTTGCAGCGGCTGCGACTGGAGCTTGATGCGCGGGTCGCCATGCTGCGCGCCGATGCGGACAACTTTGCCGCACGCATCGAACGCCAATGCCGTGAGGACAATCGCGCCACGTTGCGCAACAACGACGAGTTGGGTCGCCGCTAGCGCTCAGTCTAGCGGCAGCGCATAGGGCAGGGCGGCGGGCTGCCCTTGTAGGAGAGGTTGATCTCCTGCCACTGCGGCTTCGGCAGTCAGCGCCGTCACGGCGAGCAGCTCTTGGCCGCCGCGCTCAGCTTTTTCTGCAATCAGTATTTCGATGTTGCGGCCATCGGGCAACGTCCAGCGACTGCCGGGTAGCAGCGCTGCATCGGATTGCGTGACAAAGCGCTGCACACGACGTTTGACGCGCCCACGATAGTGGGCCCGCGCGATGACTTCCTGACCCGTGTAGCAGCCCTTGGTGAAGCTGATGCCACCCAGCAGATCCAGATTGAGCATTTGCGCCACAAAATGATCACTGGTGGCCGCGACGACCTGTGGCAAGCCGTCGCGGATCTCAGCCAGTTGCCAGGCAGCTGCATCCCGACGCTGCCCTTCGGGCGGGGCGGTGCCGCGCTCTATGACCTGCAAGCGGCGCTGCGAGCCCTGCCAGACCCCCAGCACTTGGAATCCGGCGCTACAGTCCTCGATGACCACTTTGGCACGCAGTACATAGCGGCGCAGCCGGCTGGCCACACTCTCTGCAAGAACCGCTGGCAGGATGGCCAACAGATGGTCCTCTGCTAGGCACTGCAGACGCAGTACGCAGATCACTCTGCCTTGCGGCGTATGTAGACCTGCCAGCCCCTGTTGATCCGGCATCAGTGCGCTGACATCGGCCGAGAGCTGACCTTGCAGGAAGCGCTTGGAATCCGGGCCCCGGATGTCCAGAACGCCAAGGTCGTCAAGGATGCAATAGGTGAGATCGGTCATGGTGTTGGGCGGTACTTGGATATCGGAATCATGGCAGAATAGCCACTTATCATGCAGAGCAGTGACCACGATGGCGCCGCCCGGGGGCAGGCCGTCGAAGATAACCCCCAACCGGGCATAGTGCCCGCACCGGTTCCAACGGTGGAGCATGGTGGTCCACCCGGGCCCGAGCCCACTCGCTTTGGCGACTGGGAGCGCAAGGGACGCTGCATAGACTTCTGATCAAGAGAACACTCATGGCCCCAAGACCACTCTCTCCTCACCTGTCGGTGTATCGCTTCGCGTACACCATGGCCTTGTCTATCCTGCATCGCATCACCGGTGTGGCGCTTGCCAGCGGTTTGTTGGTGCTGGTGGCATGGCTGCTGGCTTTGGGTAACGGACCGCAGGCCTATGCCGCATTTACAGGTTTCATGGGTCATGGGCTCATACAGGTCGTATTGGGCGCTTGGCTGTTGGCCTTTCTGTACCACTTGGCCAACGGCATTCGCCATCTGTTCTGGGATACCGGCCGTGGCTTTGCCAAGTCCGCTGCACGGCGCAGCGCCCGCATGGTGATCGCCTTCGTGGTGGTCGCCGGTGCGTTGCTGGTTTATGTGTTCTTCTGCCCGGTCGGAGGTGTGCAGTGAGAGGTTCAACGCCGCTGGGCAAAGTGATCGGCTATGGCTCTGCCAAAGATGGCGCAGGGCATTGGTGGGTGCAGCGCGTCACCGCCGTAGCACTGGTGCCGCTGACGATCTGGTTCCTGTTGTCGATGGCGTCTCTGCCGCTGGCGGACCACGCTGCGGTGACCGGTTGGATGCGCCAGTCGTTGCACGCAGTGCCGCTGGCGGTCTTGATACTCACGCTCTGCTGGCACGCGCGATTGGGTGTACAGGTGGTTCTAGAAGACTACGTGCATCATCACGCACTGAAGATCACCAGCCTGTTGCTGTCTACTTTTGTTCATGCGCTGGTGGCTGCAACCGGCGTATTTGCCGTGCTGCGCATCGCGTTCGCCGCCTGACCAGGGATCACTGCCATGTCTGCTTATACGTTCACTGATCACACCCACGATGTTTTGGTAGTTGGCGCCGGCGGTGCCGGTTTGCGCGCCACGCTGGGTCTGGCCGAGGCCGGCCTGACCACTGCCTGCATCAGCAAAGTGTTTCCCACTCGCAGCCATACCGTGGCCGCGCAGGGCGGCATTAGCGCTGCGCTGGGTAACATGGGTCAGGACGACTGGCGCTGGCACATGTACGACACCGTCAAGGGCTCCGACTGGCTCGGTGACCAGGACGCCATCGAGTTCATGTGCAAAGAGGCGCCGGCGGCCATCATCGAACTGGAACACTATGGTGTGCCGTTCTCCCGTACCGGTGAGGGCAAGATCTACCAGCGTCCGTTCGGCGGTATGACCACGAACTTTGGCCAGGGCATTGCACAGCGCACCTGCGCCGCCGCCGACCGTACCGGTCACGCGATGCTGCACACGCTGTATCAGCAGTCCATAAAGAACCAGGCCGAGTTCTACATCGAGTACTTCGCACTCGACCTGATCATGGAAAACGGCGCCTGCCGCGGCGTCATCGCGCTGAATCTGGCAGACGGTTCGCTGCATCGCTTCCGCGCGCACATGACCATTCTGGCCACTGGTGGCTATGGCCGTGCCTACTTTTCGGCCACTTCGGCGCATACCTGCACCGGTGACGGCGGCGGTATGGCGCTACGTGCCGGCCTGCCTGTGCAGGACATGGAGTTCGTGCAGTTCCATCCCACCGGCATTTACGGTTCGGGTTGTCTGATCACCGAAGGGGCACGCGGCGAGGGTGGCTATGTCACCAACTCCAAGGGCGAGCGCTTTATGGAGCGCTACGCGCCCAATGCCAAGGATCTGGCTTCTCGTGATGTGGTCAGCCGTGCCATGACGGTAGAGATCCGCGAGGGTCGCGGCGTCGGTGCCCACGCTGATCATATCCACCTGCATCTGGAGCATCTGGGCGCTGCTGTCATTCACGAGCGCCTGCCTGGCATCGCCGAGACTGCTCGCATTTTTGCCGGCGTCGATGTCAATCGTGAACCCATCCCAGTGCTGCCGACTGTGCACTACAACATGGGTGGTATTCCCTGCAATTACCACGGTGAAGTGGTCGATGGCCGCGATGGCGCGCCCGACACTGTGGTGCCCGGCTTGATGGCAGTGGGTGAGGCGGCCTGTGTTTCGGTGCACGGCGCCAACCGCTTGGGCTCCAATTCACTGCTGGATCTGGTGGTGTTTGGTCGTGAGGCTGCGCGTCACTGCGCCGAGGTCGTCAAGCCCGGCACGCGTCACAAGCCGCTCCCTGCCAACGCTGCCGAGCCGGCAGTAGAGCGTCTGGATCGTTTGCGTCATGCCAACGGCAGTCGTCCTACGGCCGGCTTGCGTCTGGAAATGCAGCGCATCATGCAGAGTGACGCGGCGGTGTTTCGCACCCAATCGTCGCTGGATCAAGGCGTGCAGCGCATGGCCGCAACTGTGGCCGGTTTTGCCGATGTTGGCGTAACCGATCGCAGCTTGGTGTGGAATACCGATCTGATCGAAACGCTGGAACTCGATAACCTGCTGCTGCAGGCCACTGCCACGGTAGTGTCTGCTGCCAACCGCAAAGAAAGCCGCGGTGCGCATGCACGTGAGGATTATCCCAACCGCGATGATGCCAATTGGATGAAGCACTCACTGTGCTGGGTCGATGCCAAGGGCGGCACGAGCATCAACTACCGCCCTGTGCATCTCAATACGCTTACCACCGATGTCGATACGGTCGCGCCCAAGGCGCGTACCTACTGACCTCACAGCAACCGCCAGGACACCTGCCATGGCCGAATTCCAGCTTCCTCCCGGATCGCGGATCAGTAACGACGGTAAGACCTTTAAGGCGCCTGAGGGCGCGAAAAAGGTTCGCCGTTTTCAAATCTATCGCTTTGATCCGGATAGCGGTCAGAACCCGCGCGTCGACACCTATGAGATCGACATGGCCGCTTGTGGCCCGATGGTTCTCGATGCACTGATTAAGATCAAAAACGAAATTGATCCCACGCTCTCGTTCCGTCGCTCGTGCCGCGAGGGCATCTGCGGCTCGTGCGCGATGAACATTGATGGCAGCAACACGCTGGCGTGCATCAAATCCTGTGCTGACGTGAAGGGCGCCGATGTGCGCATTTATCCGCTGCCGCACATGCCGGTCATCAAAGACCTGATTCCCGATCTGACGCAGTTTTATGCGCAGTACGCAGCGGTCAAGCCTTGGCTTACCACGCGTTCGCCGGCACCTCCGGACGGTGAGCGACTGCAGAGCAAGGAAGATCAGGAAAAAATCGACGGACCGTCAGCCTGTATTCTGTGTGCCTGCTGCTCCACGTCCTGCCCCAGTTACTGGTGGAACAGCGATCGTTACCTGGGGCCTGCTGCTTTGCTGGCCGCCTATCGCTGGATTGTGGATAGCCGTGATGACTCGACCGGCGAGCGCTTGGATGCGCTGGAAGATCCGTTCCGTCTGTACCGCTGCCACACCATCATGAATTGCACCGAGGCGTGCCCCAAGGACCTCAATCCGGCCCGTGCCATCGGTGAGATCAAGCGGCTGATTGCCGGGCGTCGCCACTGAGCGGGTCTGCACCAGTACCACCGCAGCCACCGCCAGGACGTTTGGTCTGGCGGTGCCGTCGCGGCATGAAAGAGCTTGATATTCTGCTGCTGCGTTATCTCAACGGCCCTTGGGCGCAGGCCGATGCGGCAGAACGCAACTGTTTTGAGCAGTTTCTCGAATTGCCTGATCCGCAGATTGTCTCGTATCTGGTGGCGGGTGAACCTGCCTCAGACCCACTCGAGCAACGACTCATCGACGCCCTCCGGGCTCAGCGCCAACAGTGAGCGGCGCCGTCGTAGGCGGTCGCGTGAGTCAGTGGGTGGCAGTATCGCCGTGCAGCCGGCGCAGCGGATCCTGGCTGTCCTCACGCTGTTTTGCTGTGCCTTGCCGCTGGCTGCGTGGGCGCAGGGCGCCGGCTGGGTTCGCACGCTGGTCCTCGCCGGTCTCTTGGTCCCAGTCCTGCTGCAGGCCGCTGGCAACTTGCTCGGCCGCGGACCGCGTGCGCCGCGACAGCTCAATTGGGATGGTCAGGGTCGGTTCAGCCTGTACTTGGCAGATGGCACGCTCGAACCGGTGCTTCTGCAGCCCGCAAGCCGGGCCAGCGCGCGCTGGATCTGGTTGGTGTTGCGCGGCAGCAACCGCTACAGCTTGTTTTTGGACCGTCAGGCAGCCGATCCGGCCGATTTCGCAGCGCTTCGCCGGCAGCTGCGAACTTTTCCGTCCAGCGCAGGTCTTTAAGTGCAGCAGGGCACGAGCCCATCTCTTGGGAGCGCCGCGCTGATCATGGTCGAGGATCCGACCGACCAGGACTTGGTGGAGCGCGTCCAGGGTGGCGACAAGACGGCGTTTGACCTGCTGGTGCGCAAGTACCAGCACCGAGTGGTCAAGCTGGTCATGCGTTACCTGCGCGATCCGGCCGATGCCGAAGACGTTACCCAAGAGGCTTTCATCAAAGCCTACCGGGCATTGCCCCAGTTCCGGGGTGAGAGCGCCTTCTACACCTGGTTGTATCGCATCGCGATCAACACGGCCAAAAATGCGGCAGTGGCCCGCAGTCGCAGCCCGGTGGAGTACGACTTGGATCTGCAAAACAGCGACGAATCCTACGAGCTGCAGGCTCGCATGGCCGATCACGACACGCCTGAGGCGTTGGCGTTGGCCGACGAAATCCGTCTGGTTGTCGAGGCTGCCATCGACAGCCTGCCTGAGGAATTGCGTACTGCAATCGTGCTGCGAGAGCTCGACGGGCAGAGTTACGAGGCGATTGCGGCAACAATGGAGTGTCCGGTCGGTACTGTCCGCTCGCGTATTTTCCGGGCGCGCGAAGTGATAGACCGGCGTCTGCTGCAAGTCTTTGAGGGCGGGCTGGGGCGAGTGGAGGAATCGGCATGAGTGCAGAAGAACGTGACAGTCAGTTGTCGGCATTGCTCGACGGTGAACTCGAGGCTGCTCAGGCAGAGTTGGTCACTCGCCGCCTCCTCAAAGATCCGGCACTGCAAGCTACTTGGGGACGCTATGCCCTGATAGGTGCAGTACTGCGCAAGGAGCCGCTGCTCGATGGCGGTCGCGGCACCAACGACGTGGCGGCACGGGTGCGTCTGCGCATGGCTGGCGAGGCCGCGCTCCACCCGATCGTGCCGGAGCCTGTGCCTGCCGTAGCGGCACGCAATGGCGGGTTGGGTCGCATGGCAGGCGGCTTTGCGTTGGCTGCCAGCGTGGCCTTGGCCGTAGTGGGCGCGCTTCGCTTGCAGACGCCCTTTGCCCCGCCAGTGGCGCAGGTGGCTGCCAGTGCTGCTGTTGCGCCGGCACCGGCCGCGGTGACGCAGCCGCAAGCCGAGTCGACCAAAGTGGTGGCCGCTGTGTCCGAAAGCCCGCTGCCCAGTTACACCACGCCGCGGGATACACGGTCGGCCGTCGCGCGATTAGGAGCCCCGTTGGTCAACTATGTCGTCGCCCACAGCGAGGCCACCGCACCGGCGGTACGCATGAGTTCCTTGTCTGCGCTGATGTCCGA
This sequence comes from Pseudomonadota bacterium, assembly GCA_947449495.1. Classification (GTDB taxonomy): domain Bacteria; phylum Pseudomonadota; class Gammaproteobacteria; order Steroidobacterales; family Steroidobacteraceae; genus ZC4RG30. Next base: position 16,538 of record CANFSB010000003.1, on the reverse strand, counting down.
TGCCATGGACCCGGCCGCCAATACAGTCCCAATGACGGTGGAAGAGATTGGCGCACGCCGCTAACACCATTGGCATGATCCGGCAGGCACTGCTGCTGCTGTGGGCGCTGGTTTTACCAGTGTCTGCGGTGATGGCTGCCGGCGAGGATCCGCGTGTCTGGGTCGAGCGCATGAATCAGGCCTTGGCCACGCGCAACTACGATGGCGTGCTGGTGCACCAGGTTGGCGATCAACGCTCCACGCTGCGCCTCATACACCGCGTGCAGGACGGCCATCTGGTCGAGCGAGCCATTTCGGTCGATGGATCGGGTCGTGAGTTCATTCGGGCCGATACGGAGTTGGTGGGCTATTTCCCGTCGCGACGCATCGTGGTGGTCGAAAAGCGTGCGCGCAGCCTGGGTTTCATTGGTGGGTTGCCGGGACTTGAGTCCGGTTCGCTGTCGCAATACGACATTGGCGAAGTGGAGTCTGGTCGCATGCAAGGGCGGGTAGTGCGCGTGGTGGCGGTGCGACCACGCGATACGCTGCGCTATGGCTATCGCTTCTGGATCGACGAAAAGACCGCGATGCCCATCCAGACGCAACTGTTTGCTGCCGATGGCAGCATCATTGAACAGATCACCTTTGCCAATCTGACGCTGCCGGCGCGGATCAGCGATGACCAGCTCAAGGCCGAGGTCGACACTGAAGGTTATCGCTGGTTGCGGCGCGAGGCGCCACAGTTCAAGCCCGGTGAGCTGGTGCCCTGGGCAGTGCAGTCCCTGCCGGCTGGCTTTCGCCGCTTGCAGCGCGGTGAGGGCAAACAGCAGCGCAAGCCCGCATCCCACCTTATGTTCAGTGACGGACTGGCGTCGGTCTCGGTGTTCATCGAAAGCGCGGGTACTCCGCCAGCGCTAAGCCGTGAGGGCACACCACGCAAGGCCAATGGGCCGGCGCAGCTGGGTGCGGCATCGGCCTATACAGCCCATATCGACGGTTATCGAGTCACTGCGGTGGGCGAGGTGCCCCCGGCCACGGTCAAGGCCATCGCCGAGGCCTTGCGCCCGGATCTTGACGGCACAGCGCGATAGTGAGCACTAGTGCTGCCCGCTTGACGTTGCTTACTCGAAGCGAATGCGGTCTGTGTGAAGAGATGCAGCAGGCCTTGGTGCAGCTGGCGGGCGCCCACCCGGGCTTTCCAGGCTGGTCACTGCAGGATGTGGATGAGGATGCCGTGCTGGCACGTCGTTACGGACTCGATATTCCCGTGTTACTGCTCGACGGCGTAAAGGTCTGCCAGCACCATCTGGACGTGCCGGCGCTGCTGCGGCTGTTGCAGCCCCGATAGGGGGCCGCACAGGTATAATCTCGCGGCGCCGCAGGGCGTCGGATACTCCAGAGCGCCACGGCGGGCATTGATGCACCTTATTCGTAACTTTTCCATCATCGCGCATGTCGATCACGGCAAGTCCACGCTCGCCGATCGCCTCATCCAGATGTGTGGCGGCTTGGCTGACCGCGAGATGCAGGCGCAGGTGCTCGATTCCATGGATCTGGAGCGCGAGCGCGGCATCACGATCAAGGCTCAAAGCGTCACGCTGTTTTATGCGGCGCGCGATGGACTGCGCTATCAGCTCAACCTCATCGACACACCAGGGCACGTGGACTTCTCCTATGAAGTGTCGCGCAGTCTGGCCGCCTGCGATGGCGCGCTGCTGGTAGTTGACGCGGCTCAGGGTGTTGAGGCTCAGAGCGTTGCCAACTGCTACACCGCCCTGGAGCAGGGGCTGGAAGTGCTACCGGTCCTCAACAAGATTGATTTGCCCTCGGCTGACCCTGACAAGGTCATCAAAGAGATTGAAGAGATCATCGGTATCGACGCGCAGGAAGCTCTACGTGTTTCTGCTAAAACCGGTGAAAACGTCGACGAGTTACTCGAAGAACTGGTCAAACGTATTCCGGCCCCGAAAGGCGATCCTGCTGCGCCCTTGCAGGCTTTGATCATCGACTCCTGGTTCGACAATTACGTGGGTGTGGTGTCGCTGGTGCGCGTGGTCAACGGCACGCTGCGAGTTGGCGAGAAGGTGCGCATCATGTCTACCGGTCGCAGCCATGCGATCGACAAGCTGGGCCGCTTCACGCCTAAGTCGGTGTCCCTGACGCATCTGGCCGCCGGTGAGGTTGGCTTTGTGATCGCCGGCATCAAAGAAATTGACGGCGCGCCAGTGGGCGACACCATCACCACCGAAAGTCACGGTTCTGCGGATCCGCTGCCGGGTTTCAAGCAAGTGCAGCCAAGGGTGTTTGCCGGCGTGTTCCCGGTCAACAGCGAAGACTATGAAGCCTTCCGCGATGCATTGGCCAAGCTGCGCCTCAATGATTCGGCACTGCACTACGAGCCGGAAGTCTCCACAGCGCTGGGCTTTGGCTTTCGCATCGGTTTTCTGGGTCTCTTGCACATGGATATCGTGCAAGAGCGGCTGGAGCGTGAGTATGAGCTTGAGCTCATCACCAGCGCCCCGACCGTGGTCTATGAAGTGGTGTGCACCGACGGCAAGCTACTTCACATCGACAATCCGTCCGAGTTGCCCGCTTCCAATTTGGTAGACGAGCTGCGCGAGCCGATCATCACGGCCAACATTTTGGTGCCGCCGGAACATGTGGGCGCCGTTTTGCAGCTGTGTAGCGAGAAGCGCGGCGTGCAAAAAAAGATGCTCTATCTGGGCACGCAGGTGTCGCTGCAATATCAGTTGCCGCTAGCCGAAGTGGTGCTCGACTTCTTTGATCGACTCAAGAGCTCCAGTCGAGGTTATGCGTCGTTCGACTACGAGTTCAGCCACTTTCAGCCGGCGCCGCTGTCCAAACTCGACATCCTTATCAATGGCGATAAGGTGGATGCGCTGTCCATCATCGTGCACCGCGACGACGCCTATCATCGCGGTCGCGAGTTAGTCGACAAGATGCAGGAATTGATACCCCGACAGATGTTCGAAGTGGCTGTGCAGGCTGCTATCGGCTCGGCGATTGTTGCCCGCGCTACCGTCAAGGCACTGCGTAAAAATGTGCTGGCCAAGTGCTATGGCGGTGACCTCTCGCGCAAGCGCAAGCTGCTTGAAAAGCAGAAAGAGGGTAAAAAGCGCATGAAACAGGTCGGTTCAGTTGAGATCCCCCAGGAAGCGTTCCTGGCGGTGCTCCAAGTCGGTCGCAAGTGAGGGTCGCATGCTGCTGCAATTAATCGACATCATGGTTCTGCTGCTGTTGCCGGTTGGCGCTATTGCCATTGTTGATGACTGGTTCTTGCGACCGCGCCGCCGGCTCATCGCGCACCCTGCACCGCATGTTGATCCGCCGCTGGTGCGACTGGTTTATGGCGTGTTGCCGGTGTTTATTTTTGCCGGTGTGGTGCGGCTGTTCTTCTCGCAGCGGCTGGATTTCAGTTTGGTGCTGCTCATCGTAGTGGCGGTCTCGCTTGTGGTCTTTTTGGCTGATGTGCTGTTCATGCGCCCGCTGCGTCGTGCCGAGCAGGCGCGGTCGGGCAAGCCAGCGGCAGCGTCGACGGAACCGGTGGTGGTTGACTACGCGCGCAGTTTTCTGCCCGTCGCACTGGGTGTGCTGATCTTGCGCGCGTTTTTGTTTGAGCCGTTTCGAATTCCTTCCGACTCGATGATGCCGACGCTGTACGCCGGCGATTTCATTCTGGTGAATAAGTTTGCCTATGGCATTCGCTTGCCTGTGGTCAACACGCGCGTCGTCGATGTGGGCGTGCCCAAGCGCGGTGATGTGGTGGTGTTCCGGTATCCGCCGGATCCGGCCATCAACTACGTAAAGCGAGTGGTGGGCCTGCCGGGTGACCGGGTTCGAGTGCTCGGGGATCGTATTTATGTCAACGGTGAAGTGGCCCCGTGGGTCGAGCTGCCGGCTTATTCAGACGGCTGCTACGAACAGATGCAAAGAGCCCGCGAGACCATTGGCGAGCACGTTCACGAAGCGCTGTACTGCAACACGCTCGAAGACCTGACTGTCGCTCCATATCCGTCGTGCAAGCGCAGTTTGGACCGTGGCTACTTCTGCAGCCCGTCGCCTACCGGCAGTCCGGACCACGGTGATCGACCCGAGTACGTGGTGCCAGAGGGCCAGTACTTCATGGTCGGCGATAACCGTGACAACAGTGCTGATAGCCGGTACTGGGGCTTTGTGCCTGATGAGAACCTGGTCGGTCGTGCCACGCGCATCTGGCTGAGCGTCGATTTCCGCCGCGGTTTCGACTGGATCTGGGGCCGTATGGGCCGCAAGGTCGATTGACGGGTGCCGTCGTGACCGCACGCTCCAGTCAGGCCGGAATCACCTTTATCGGCTGGCTGTTGCTGCTGGTGCCGGTGGTGATCGTTGCCTATGCAGGCCTGCGTCTGGTGCCGCCCGCGCTCAATCACTACAAAGTGGTGTCGATTCTCGAGCAGGTTGGTAAGCGGTACGCTGCCGACGATCAAGTCAACGCTGCCGTCTTGCGTGATGACTTGGACAAGCGTCTGGAAGTTGAAGGAATTGAGTTCCCGGCGGTGCAGGATTTTAGTTTCGTGCGCGAGGACGGCGTCTGGGTAGGTGCCGTTCGCTATGACGATCAGGTGCCACTGTTTTTCAATCTTCATCTTGTGGTGCGTTTCGATACGGCCGTGCGGTTTAAGTGAATCACCATGGTTGAAACCGTGCGGCTTGCGGTGCAGCGTGCTGACTGGCCCGAAGCGTGGTTGCGATCGGCTTTGGGCTATGAGCCAAGGGATCTGGCTTTGTTTCGTCAGGCGCTCACCCACCGCAGCGCCAGCGGTCCCAGCAATGAGCGGCTCGAGTTCCTTGGCGATGCAGTGCTCAATCTGGTCGTCACACAGCATCTTTACGAACGCTATCAGTCGTCCGACGAGGGTCACCTGACGCGGTTGCGCGCGCGGGTGGTCAGCGCGACGCCTTTGGCTGAAGTTGGCGTGCGGCTTGGCGTCGGTGATGTCATCCAGATGGGTGGCGGTGAGTTGCAGTCAGGTGGCTTTCGGCGCGAGTCGATGCTGGCTGATGCGATTGAGGCCTTGATAGGTGCCGTGTTGCTTGATGGCGGCTTCGAGTCGGCTCGCGAAATTGTGCTGCGGTTGTTCGACACCGCCATCGAGAGGCTCGACAGCATACCGATTCTCAAAGATTCCAAGACCCAGTTGCAGGAGTTGCTGCAGGGTCGGGCGGCGCCGCTGCCTGCCTACGAGTTGCAGCGCGTGGAGGGCGAACCTCATGCGCAGACCTTTCATGTCAATTGCAGCGTTGAGTTTGAATCGCGTCGCGTCAGCGCGCAGGCCAGTGGCGTCAGCCGCCGGCGTGCCGAGCAGGCTGCGGCACAAAATGTATTGGATCAGCTGCAGCCGGGAGGCAGAACATGACAGACACACCCCCGGATTTTCGCTGCGGCTTTGCCGCCCTCATCGGACGGCCCAACGTGGGCAAGTCGACCTTGCTCAATGCATTGGTGGGGCAAAAGCTCTCCATCGTTACACCGCGTCCGCAAACCACACGTCATCGGGTGCTGGGACTGGTCAACCGTCCGGACGCGCAAATTGCGTTTGTCGATACGCCCGGTCTGCATCATCACGGCAGTCGCGCACTCAATCGCAGCATGAATCGCGCCGCAGCATCGGCGGCGGTGGATGCGGATCTGGTGGTGTTGGTGATTGAGGCACTGCGCTTTACCGATGAGGATGAGCTGGCTCTGTCGCGGGCTCAGCAGTCGGGAAGGCCGGTAATTGCAGTGGTGAACAAGGTCGACAAAGTGGGTGACAAGGGTCGTTTGTTGCCGTTTATAGCCGAGCTGGCTACCCGTCATGCCTTTATCGATGTGATGCCGTTGTCGGCGCACAAGCCCGCTCATGTAGAGCGCTTGTCGGCACTGATTGCAAAGCATCTGCCATTATCTGAGCCACTTTTTCCACCCGAGGTCCAGACCGATCGCGATGAGTCTTTCCGTATCGCAGAGGTGATCCGCGAGAAGCTCACGCTCGAGCTCAACCAGGAAGTCCCTTATGGCGTTGCCGTAGAGATCGAGGGCATCGGCGAGGAAGAGGGACAGAAGATTGTCTCGGCCGTCATCTGGGTCGATCGGGCCGGACAGAAGCCCATCGTGATCGGGCCTGGCGGTGCACGTCTTAAACGCGTGGGCAGTTCAGCCCGGCGCGAGTTGAACCAGATCCTGGGAACGCGCTTACATCTGGTGTTGTGGGTCAAGGTGCGCGAGGACTGGGCTGACAGTGCGCAGGCACTGCGGCAGCTCGGGCTCGAATGACCGGCGCAGTCAGCCAAGTTGCGCTGACGCCCGGGTACCTGCTGCACCATCAGGCATGGCGCGACAGCGGCCGTGTCTTGGAGGTGCTCACCCAAGACCATGGGCGCCTGTCGCTGTTTGCGCGTGGTGTGCGTGGGCCCAAGTCAAAACTGGCCGGCATCCTGCAGCCCTTTGCGCCCTTGCTGTTGTCATGGCGCGGTCGGGGCGATGCGCCGCTGCTGATCGGTGCTGAGCCCGATCCTCAAGCTGGCGGTGCGGGCGTGGGTTTGCCACCGGCCTGTATCCTCTCCGGCTACTACCTCAGCGAGCTGGTGATCACGCTCACTGCACGTCATGACCCGCAGCCGGACATCTTTGCTCACTACCACCGGGCACTGCTGGCTCTCAAGCAGGGTGCGCAGCTTGAGCGCGAACTGCGGCTGTTTGAGAAGCGTCTGTTGGATGCGCTGGGGTATGGCATCGACTCCGGTACTGCAGCCGATGGCGCAGGTATCGACGCCGACAAGTACTATCACTATCGTCCTGCCGATGGCCTGCATGAGGCTGTGGCAGATAGCTCCGGGGGTATCCTCGGCGCCACCCTGCAAAGCCTTGCGCAAGAGCGGCTCGATGACCCGTTGTCGCTTGAGCAATCGCGGGTGGTGCTGCGGGTGGCGCTGGGGCAATGTCTGGAAGGACGCACACTCAAGACCCGCAAGGTCGCCCGATCACTTTGGCAGATGAGGCAGTCGGCTTGATGAACTCACGCGAATTACATGACACCCGGCGCCATATCGCGTTGGGCGTGAACGTTGACCATGTTGGTACGGTGCGTCAGGCCCGTCGTGGCCGCCATCCTGATCCGGTTCATGCCGCATTGGTTGCCGAGCAGGCCGGTGCTGACAGCATAACGATGCATCTGCGTGAGGATCGTCGGCATATCCTCGACAGCGACTTGTTCGCCCTGCAGGGGCTGATGCAGACGCATATTAATTTTGAGATGGCAGTGACTGCCGAGATGACTGCAATCGCTTTGCGGCTTCTCCCTGCTGATTGCTGCCTGGTGCCGGAGAAACGTCAGGAAATCACCACTGAGGGTGGCTTGGATGTGGTGTCGCAGCTTTCACAGGTACGCGCTGTGACTGGCGAGTTGTCAGCCGCAGGTATCCGGGTGTCGTTGTTTATCGACCCTGAGGACGCACAGGTGGAAGCGGCTGTGGCTGCTGGTGCAGCGGCCATTGAGCTGCACACAGGTGCTTACGCAAATGCGCAAGGCACCGCGCGCGATGTGCAGCTGCGTCGCTTGATGCGCGCCTCAAAGCATGCCTCTGAGATGGGCTTGCGTGTCAACGCTGGCCATGGTCTCGATTATCACAACGTGCAGCCGGTGGCGGCTATTGCCGAGGTTGAAGAGCTCAACATCGGCCACGCAATCATTGCGCGTGCACTGTTCTGCGGTCTGGCCCAAGCAGTGCGCGAGATGAAAGCACTGATGTTGGCGGCGCGGTGAAAGGCAAGGGTGCTGAGCCGCAGACCGGCCGTGTCGCCTCGCTCAATTCAGACGCCGAGGGTGTCGTTCGCGATGGCAAGGCAGCCTTTGTCACGGGCGCCTTGCCGGGTGAGCTGGTGGTTTACCAGCGTCTGGCCCAACACAAGAGCCACGACGAGGCGCGTCTTATAGAGGTCGTCGAGCCGTCGGCGTCGCGTATCGAGCCACGCTGCAAGCACTTCAAGCTCTGCGGGGGCTGTGCATTGCAGCATGTGGATCATGCCGAGCAATTACGTATCAAGGATTCTGAGTTGCGCGAAGCTTTGCAGCGCGTCGGTCAGGTGGAGCCGCAGCAGTGGTTCGAGCCCTTGCACGGAGCCGCCTGGGGTTATCGCCGTCGCGCCCGACTGGGCGCGCGCTATGTCACAGCCAAACAGCGCTCGCTGGTGGGCTTTCGCGAGCGCCACAGCAGCTTTGTGGCTGAACTCGAGGGCTGTGAAGTGTTGGTGCCGCGCGTCGGTACTATGCTGCCCGCGCTGTCGGCTATGGTCACGCGACTGTCGATCCGCATGCGCATGCCGCAGATTGAGGTTGCCGCGGCCGATAATCAGCTGGCCTTAGTGCTGCGCACGCTGTTGCCACTGACGGATGAAGATCGCGTGATGCTGGCGGAGTTTGAGCGCGAGCAGGATGTACGTATCTATCTGCAGGCGGGCTCGCCGGACAAGCTCGAGACGCTCGACGGGCTGGATAGTCCGTTGTGGTATGCGTTGCCGCAGTTTGATGTAAAGCTGCAGTTCAGGCCCAGCGACTTTATACAGGTCAACGGGCACATGAACGAGTTATTGGTAGCGCGGGTCATCGAGTTACTGGAGCTCGACTCTACATCCACGGTACTGGATCTCTTCTGTGGTCTGGGTAACTTTACCTTGCCGCTGGCGCGGCGCAGCGCGTCTGTAGTGGGCATCGAAGGCGAGGCGGGACTGGTGCAACGGGCGCGCGATAATGCGCTGGCCAACGGCATCAGCAATGTTCGCTTCGAGACCGCAAATCTGGCCGGCCCGGAGGCTGCTGCACAGTGTTTGTCGTTGTCGGGTAAGCCGGGCAGCTTTTCACATGTCCTGCTGGATCCGCCGCGTACCGGCGCACGTGACATTCTGCCCGCAGTGGCGCAGTTGGCGCCGCGACGTGTTGTGTACGTGTCGTGTCATCCCGGCAGCTTGGCGCGGGACGTTGGTATTTTGGTGCGTGACCACGGATTCACGCTGCGTGCCGCCGGTATTGTCGACATGTTTGCCCAAACCACACACTTGGAGTCCATTGTCGTTCTCGATGGCCCGGGAGTCGGCGCGTGAGTCTGGGCCCATTGATGGTGGACATAGCCGGCACGGCGTTGACGCCAGAAGATCGCCAAGTTTTGAGTCATCCGCTGGTGGGCAGCGTCATCCTGTTCACGCGCAACTATCAGGATGTGTCGCAGTTGCGTGCACTGGTAGCTGACATCAAGGCACTGCGTTCACCGTCATTGCTGATCGGTGTGGACCATGAGGGGGGTCGTGTTCAGCGATTTCGCCAGGGCTTTTCGCTATTGCCGGCTATGCGCCGCATTGGTCAGACCTTTGATACTGACGCCTCGTCAGGCAAGCAGATGGCGTACGAGTTAGGCTGGTTGATGGCGGCTGAGCTGCGTGACATTGGCATCGACTTTTCGTTCGCGCCCTGTGTTGATCTGGACTATGGCGTATCGCAGATCATTGGCGATCGTGCCTTTCATGCCACTGCCGATGGGGTGGGCCAGTTGGCACTGGCCACGATGCAGGGCATGCGCGCGGCCGGCATGGCCGCTACGGCCAAGCATTTTCCTGGTCATGGGGCCGTACTGGCCGATTCACATCTGGCATTGCCGATCGATACGCGAACGTTGACGCAACTGGCCGATGACATCGCACCTTACCGGCCCTTGGTCGCTGATGGTTTGGCAGCGGTGATGATGGCGCATGTGTTGTTCCCTGCTGTTGACGATGTGCCGGCGAGCTTCTCGCGTCGTTGGGTACAGCAGGTATTGCGTGGCGAACTTGGGTTTAACGGCGTGGTGTTTGCAGATGACCTGTCGATGGAGGGCGCTGGCGCCATGGGTGATGTCGTGGCGCGCGCGGCAGGGGCGATGGCTGCAGGCTGCGATATTTTGCCGTTGTGCAACGACAGGGGGGCCGTACTGCAAGTGCTGCAGCACTGGCACTACACAGTAGATCCAGACACTTGGCATCGGATCGAGTCGATGCGCGGTAAGGAGGGTGTATTGCCCGCAGCGCTGCGCAGTTCGGCTCAGTACCTAGAGTCGCTGCAGTGGTTACAGCGCAGCCAGCAGGTCATCAGCGCCTGAGGTTCAGGCGCCGTCGTTGCCCAGCAAGGTGACCTGGGCAATGGCTGCAAAGGCCGGATGATCGTAGTACTGCCGGTCGCCGGGCTTTACCCGCCGCATTTGTGCCAGCGTGTAGTGAGTGCCTCCCGCTGCAGCCCAACTCAAGTTGAAACCCAAATGCAGGTACTGGCCACGCTCTAGCCGTACTGTGCCGCTGAAGCCTGCTGACGCCAGGCCTAGGGTTTGCGCATCGGGACCGCTGCCCGAATTCCAGCCACCGGCAGTTTGTGTCCATGCCGCGTGGGCCAACACGCGCTTTGCACCGCCGCTGTTGAGTCGCCCGACCACATCACCGAGCTTGTGTTTGGCCGCCGGCAGCAGTTCACCAAATCGCGCCGCCCGGGCGCTGTCACCGGCAGTAGTGTCGTTGTCTTGAGCTTGAACACCGGCGGCGGCTGTGGTGTCTTCGCCCGCGGCTGCACCGAAGCCGCGAAATAGCACGATCTCCACCAGATACAGCGGGCCGGTGGCTGCTGCGATGGCGGCAGACGCTGCGGCCTGTTGGGCGTTGGCGCGGCGCCAAGGCAACAGCAGGCTGCCGGTAGCCCCTAGCAGCGCAAGACCCCATTGACGGCGCAGCGGATCGGCAGGCGCTGCAGTGAGTCGGACGGCAGGTGTTTTGGCTTTCATGGCCGCAAGTTTAGCGCCGTGGCGCCTTGGATGCTGGCGGTGGCGTCTTGGGCGCTGAGGGTGGCGCTGCCGGCCGCAACAGGCGCTGCAACAGGGCTGCGGCGATGTCGGCACGGTCCGCCTCATTGCCGCCGAGCCCGATACGCAGCTTGAGCGAACCTTCCAGACGGTAGATGCGCGGCTCTTTCTGAATCAACTGCAGCAGCTGCGCCGGATCGACTTTGTGATCTGGCTCGAACACCACATAGCTGGATTGGGCGCTGACGTCGAAACGGCGGATGCCGGCGGCCCGCGCTGTCTGCGTTATGCGCGCCACTCGCAGCAGCACCACGGCCGGTGGCGGCAGCGGTCCGAAGCGATCGATAAGTTCTGCCTGCAGCTCATCCAGACCTGCCGAATCGACGGTGGCGGCGATACGCTTGTACAGCGTCAGTCGCGTGTGCACATCACCGATGTAATCGGTGGGAAGCAGAGCTGGCAGGTGCAGATTCACTTCGGTAGCGGCGGCTAGCGGCTTGTCCAGATCGATCTCGCGACCTTCCTTAAGTGCTGTCACGGCCCGCTCAAGCATATCCAGGTACATCGACATACCGATCTCGGTCAGCTCACCGCTTTGCGATTCGCCAAGGAACTCGCCGGCGCCGCGAATTTCCAGATCGTGAGTGGCCAGCACAAAGCCTGCACCCAGCTCTTCCATAGATTCGATGGCTTCCAGGCGGCGCGCGGCGTCGGGCGTCAGGCCACGTATTGAAGGCACCAGCAGATAGGCATAAGCGCGGTGATTGGAACGGCCCACGCGGCCACGCAGTTGATGCAGCTGTGCAAGGCCCAACCGGTCGGCGCGATTGATCATGATGGTGTTGGCACTGGGCACATCAATGCCGCTTTCTATGATGGTCGTGCACAGCAGAATGTCGAATCGCCGGTGATGGAAGTCGACCATCAGTTGCTCGAGTTCGCGCTCGCGCATCTGGCCGTGGCCCACGCGAATCGTGGCTTCGGGCACCAGTTGGCGCAGGTCCTCGGCAATCTTTTCGATCGACTGTACTTCGTTGTGGACGAAGTAGACCTGCCCGCCGCGGCGCAGTTCCCGCATAACCGCTTCACGTATCGAGGGGCCATCCCACTCGGTGACGAAGGTTTTAATGGCGATGCGCGCCGGTGGTGGTGTGGTGATCAGCGACAGTTCGCGCAAGCCGCCCAGTGCCATGTTGAGTGTGCGCGGGATGGGCGTGGCAGTAAGTGTGAGCACATGAACTTCGGCGCGCAGGGCCTTGAGGCGTTCTTTGTCGCGTACACCGAAACGATGCTCTTCATCGATGATTAACAGGCCCAGATCCTTGAAGCGGGCATCGGCATGCAACAAACGATGGGTGGCCACCACGATGTCGACTTTGCCTTCGGTGATTGCATCGAGCGTGGCGCGTGACTCTTTGCCGGCGCGAAACCGCGACAGTGAATCGATACGTACAGCCAGATCTGCAAAGCGGTCGCGAAAGGTGTTGGTGTGCTGTTCTGCCAGTAGTGTGGTGGGCACCAGTACTGCCACTTGTTTGCCAGCTTGCACCGCAACAAACGCCGCACGCACCGCGACTTCTGTTTTGCCGAAACCGACATCGCCGCACACAATGCGATCCATCGGTCGTTCGCTGGCCATATCCGCCAACACTTTGGAGATAGCTTCGGCCTGATCCGGTGTCTCCTCGAAGGGAAAGCCCGCGACGAAGCTTTGGTAGTCGTGTTCGTTGCACTTAAGGGCAAGTCCCTTGCGCGCCTGCCGCTGGGCATACAGATCCAAAAGCTCTGCTGCAACATCGCGCACCTGCTCGGTGGCGCGCTTGCGGGCCTTGGCCCATTGCTCAGTGCCCAGCTTGTGCAGCGGGGCGGTTTCCGGCGCTGCGCCGGTATAACGGCTGACGCGATGCAGCTGCGCCACCGGCACATAAATGCGATCGCCGCCTTGGTATTCGATGACCAGGAACTCGCCTTGTTGCTCGGCGATTTCCATCACCTGCAGCCCGACGTAACGGCCTACGCCATAGTCTTCGTGGACTACCGGCGCGCCGGCATTAAGGTCCTGCAGATCGCGCAGGATCGCCGCCGGGTCGAGACTGGCGCGTTTGCGGCGGCGCTCTTGGCGCGCACGCTGGCCAAACAACTGCGCATCGGCCAACAGCACCAACGGTGGGTCTAGCAGTGCCAGTCCGCCGACATCCGGTGCCAGTACCAGACCCACACGGGCCTGACTGGCTGCCACCTCTTGCCAACTGCTAAACAGCTGCGGGGCCATGCCTGCATGTCGCAACAGATCGTGCAGTACCTCGCGACGACCGGGCGAGTCTGCCCCCAGTACCAACCGGCCCGGGAAGCCAAGCAAGAAATCTTGTAGCGGTGCCATTGGCTCTTCGGCCCGTGCATCAAGACGCAAAGTAGGCGAAGGGGCCGAGGGCAGCTGCACATCATGCAAGCCTTCGCCGCTGCCACCGATGCGCACACGTGGCCTACCTGCCAGTGCCTGCGTGACTTCGGCTGGCGTCAGGAATAGCTCCTGCGGGTCCAGGATCGGCCGCTCGATATCGTGGCGACGATCGTCATGGCGACTGACAATGCCGTTCCACACCGATTCCAGTGATGCGTCCAGCGTCGGGTCACTGATGACCAGCAGTCGTTCGGGCAAGTAGTCGAACAAGCTGGCACTACCATCAAAAAACAGCGGCAGATAGAACTCGACTCCCGGTGCTGCACGGCCTTCGCTGACGCTGCGGTACACGCTGGCACGGGTCGGGTCGCCTTCAAAGCGGATGCGCCAGCGACGCCGGAAATTGCGCACTGCCTCTTCGTCCAGCGGCACTTCACGCGCCGGTAGTAGTTGGAAGCGGTCGATGCGCTCTAGTGAGCGCTGAGTTTCCGGGTCGAAGTGGCGAATGCTGTCGATGACATCGTCAAACAGATCGATGCGCAACGGCGCCTCGCTGCCCATCGGATAAACGTCGAAGATAGAGCCGCGCAGCGCATATTCGCCCGGAGCGGTGACCTGACCCACCGGGACATAGCCGGCTTGTGCCAATTGGGCGCGCATTGGATCGATGGCAAAGTGCTGGCCGGTAGTCAGACTGAAACTGCGGCCCAGGATGTAATGCTGCGGCGGTAAACGCTGCGAGAGCGATTCAGCCGCGACCAACAAAATGCCACGCGTGGCTGTGGGCAGCTGGGCCAATGTGGCCAATCGTTCGGAGATGATGTCCGGTTGCGGCGAGAACAGGTCGTAGGGCAGTACTTCCCAGTCCGGCAGATGCAGCAAGGGTAAGCCTGCTGGCATGAAAAACCGCAGTTCACGCTCCAGATCATCCAGCGCACGCGCATCGGGCGCGATGACCAGTAACAGACGGTCGTCGGCTGCGGCCGCGGAGGCGATTGCCAGCGCCCGGGCGCTGCCGTGCAGCCCTTGCCATGCCAGGCCAGGTATGCGGGCGTCGGGACGGGGCGGGTTGAGCAGACTACGCGGTGCTGACAAGGCTGAAACAGGCTGGAAAGGGGGGGGGCGGACTATAGCATCGGGCGGCCTTGATCGACTGGCTGGCCGCACAGTGCTGTCAGCCGGTCGCGCCTGCCCCGAACGTGATTAAATTACTACCGTGTTCCAACCCTTGCCGCTATCCATTGGGCTGCGCTACGTCAGGTCGCGCTCGCACGCATTCTTCGTGTCGTTCATCACCTGGATCTCGTTGGCAGGGGTCGGTGTCGGCGTTGCTGCCCTGATCGTCATCCTGTCGGTGATGAACGGTTTTGAAGGCGAGTTGCGGGATCGTTTGCTGTCGTTGTCGGCAGCCATCCGGGTGACAGTACCGGCGGGTGCGCCGCCGCTGCGCAGCGACGAACTGGTGCCGCGCCTCAGCGCAATGCCCGGCGTCACGGCTGTAGTGGCCTACGCCGAGGCGCAAGTGTTGGCGGTACATCAGCCGGAAATGCTGCCGCTGGTGCTGCGCGGTATCGATGTGACTGCCGGGCGCGATTCGGCGCTTGCCGGTGTAGCGCATCTGGTTAGCGACGGCAGTGCCGAGCCGCTGCGCAGTGATCCTGATGCAGTGCTGCTGGGTCGCATCGTCGCCGACCGCTTGGATGTGCGGGTGGGTGATCGGCTGACGCTGCTGGTCCCGGTGCTGCGTGAGGGAGGCTTACCAGACGGGCGACTGCGCGAATTTACGGTGCGCGGCATCTTCGAAGCGGGCATTCAGGATCACGATTCAACGTTGGCTTTTGTCGGCCTGCCCGTGCTGCAGTCTCTGGGCACGGGTGCATCGGGTGAAAGCGGTTTGCGGTTGGAAGTGGCCGATGTGTTGGCCGCGCCGTTGTTAGCGCGCCAGGTGGCGGCGGTTGCCGGCAGCGGGGCAGTCGTGCGCGATTGGACCCAGGATCACGCCAGTTACTTTCGTGCCATCCGTATCGAGAAAACCATGATGGCCGTGATCCTGCTGCTGATCGTCGCAGTGGCTGCTTTCAACATCGTGGCCATGCTGGTGATGGTGGTCAACGACAAGCGCACGGACATCGCCATCCTGCGCACTTTGGGCGAAGGACCGCGTGGTGTTGCCGTAGTGTTTCTCACTCAGGGCCTGGTGATCGGCTGGTTGGGTGTGTTCGCCGGTGTGGTGCTGGGTGTCTTGGTGACGCACAAACTCGGTGACATCATGCCTTGGCTCGAGCAGCTGTTGGGTATCCAGTTGATGGATGCCGATGTCTATTACGTCACGCGTATTCCGGCCGAGTTGCATTGGTTCGATGTGTCATTGATCGGCGCTCTGGCGCTGTTGCTGACAGGCCTTGCAACGGTCTATCCGGCAGTGCGTGCGGCGCGCACACCACCTGCCGATGCACTGCGTTATGAATAAGGCACTGGCATGACTCGGCCTTGGGAATGGTTGCTGGGCACGCGCTATCTGCAGCCGACCGGGCAGCGTGGCTTTGTATCTTTCATCGCCTTCATCTGCGTTGCGGGTCTGACACTGGGTGTGGCGGTCCTGGTGGTGGTGTTGTCGGTGATGAATGGCTTTGAGTATGAGCTGCGCTCACGCATTCTCAATGTGACCTCGCATGCCACGCTGATGGGTTTGGACGGACCACTGCCGGATTGGCGCGCCGCGCGCGAGCGTGCGCTGCAGACCGATGGCGTGGTGGCGGCTGTGCCCTATATAGAGACGCAGGCCATGTTTGCCAGCGAGCAGCGCTTGGCTGGTGCCCAGGTGCGTGGTGTTGATCCGCTCGAAGAGCGTCAGGCCGTGGGCTTGGGCCGACAGTTGCTGCAAGGCAGTCTCGATGACTTGCAGCCTGGCAGTTATCGCACTGTATTGGGTGAGGCGCTGGCCACTGAGCTGGGCGTCAAGGTCGGAGACAGTGTGGTGCTGATTGCCCCACAGGGTTCGGCCACGCCGACCGGCATCATGCCGCGCATGCGTCGGTTCACGGTCACTGGTGTGTTTCGTGCCGGTATGTATGAGTTTGACCGGGGCTTGGCCTTGGTCAACATCCAGGATGCAGCACGCTTGTATCGCATGGGCGAGGGCGTTACCGGTATACGACTGGCATTGGCTGATCCGCTGCAGGCACCTGCTGTGGTGCGGGAGTTGGCGCTGTCATTGGGGGGTGGCTTCTATGTCAGTGATTGGACACGCAACCACGCCAACTTTTTCCGCTCCATCCAAATGACCAAGTCGATGTTGTTTGTGATC